>MGGO01000014.1:0-901 GCA_001792465.1 Candidatus Woesebacteria bacterium RIFCSPHIGHO2_01_FULL_44_10 | reverse complement strand
AATTCGAAAATGGTTGAGGGGAATGTCCACGGCAGCCTGGTTTATTACAAGCCGCACAATGTCCACGAGATATTAACTGAATTCTTTAAGGATTTAGGCCAAGAGGGAAAGGTTAATAAGGAGAGGGAATAACTATGCCCAACGAGCGAGAGGGCAGTTTTGTAGTTGTTGAAGGAAGCGATAGTTCTGGTAAAGAAGTCCAATCTAGCTTGCTTCATCGAGCACTTGAAAAACAAGGGTGTTCAGTTAGGTTTTTAGATTTTCCCAGATACGATCACTTTTTTGGATCTTTGGTTGGACGTTATTTAAAGGGAGAGTTTGGTGAAGTCTTTGACGTCCATCCCGCGTTAGCTTCTTTGCCGTTTTCCTTGGATCGGTTTGAAATGAAAGACACAATTGCTGAATGGCTTGAAAGTGGAGATATTATTATCTCGAATCGTTTTATCGGATCAAATTTAGCACATATGTCAGCTAAACTTCCTGCAAACGAGCGCGAAGGTTTTGTTGAGTGGCTTGAGGAGCTTGAACACGAGAGATTGGGAATTCCTCGTGAAGATTTGGCTGTTTTTTTACACGTTCCGGCAAGAGTTGGTCAAAAATTGACTTATGCTAAAGATGAGAAAGTTTATATGAGGGGTTTGGGTCGTGGCGATATCCATGAGAGAAGTCTACAATATTTAGAACTTGTGGTTCAGCAATTCTTATGGTTGGCTAAAAATAGAAAACAATGGGTGGAGATTACTTGCATGGTCGATGAAACAGACTTGAGGCCTGTTGAAGATATACACAAGGATATCATGCGTATCATCAAAGAGCGGGCAATAATTACATAAATTTCTCCTTGACGGCTTCATTTTTTTCTTCATATAATGCCTTTGGTTATGACAGAAAAACTGACTGG
>MGGO01000013.1 GCA_001792465.1 Candidatus Woesebacteria bacterium RIFCSPHIGHO2_01_FULL_44_10 | reverse complement strand
TTGACCCAGTAATAACCGGTACCCGCAAGGCCCGGCCGTCAAAAAGGCCAACCAGTTCCGGAATCGTCTCGGTGGTTGAAATTGCAGCACCGGTCGTTGTAGGCACAATGTTTTGAGCCGCAGCTCGGGCCCGCCGCAAGTCCTTGTGGGAATTGTCGTGCAAATTCTGGTCATCGGTATAACCGTGGGCTGTGGTAATGGCTGCTTTTTCAATGCCGAACTTGGCGTGGATAACTGCCGCCACTGGAGCGACACAATTGGTTGTGCAAGAGGAGTTGCTGATCACCTGCGCGCTTTTGTCGGCTTCATTGACGCCAATAATATAAGTGCCGACGTTACCGCCTTTGGTGGGCGCAGAAATGACAACTCTTTTGGCTCCACCCAAAGCGTGCTTTTGGGCGTCCTCCTCGGTTGTGAATCGACCGGTTGACTCGATAACCACATCCACCCCGTACTTACTCCAAGGAATTTTTTCAGGCTCACGCTCGGCCAGAACGGGAATCTCTTTTCCCTCAACCAACAAATTACCAATCTGGGGCGGAGCATCAACCTCTTCACTTTTAATTTCCTTTTCAAATTTCCGATAGACCGTGTCGTAATTGGTCAGGTGCGCCCAACCGGCTGTATCCATACTCCCCGAAGTATTAATTGCACCAAATTCGATTTGGTCAGCGTGCTTGGTCAGAGCAATCCGAAAGGCAATTCTCCCAATTCTCCCAAAACCATTGATCCCAACGACAACAGGCATTAATTTTAGTTTACCAGCGCTTGGATGCCGGGTAAAGTGCCTGAAGCCAAAAACTGAAGCATGGCCCCGCCGCCGACCGAAATCCAGTCAATGTGTTCTTCCAAACCCAACATTGCCAAGGCTTCCTGAGTTTCGCCACCACCAGCCACTTTAAAGGCACTCGAATTGACCACCGCCTCAAAGACTCTTTTTGTCCCTTGTTGATGTCCTGCATCCTCAAATTTACCAACTGGTCCTGAAACAACGACCGTACCCGCCTTGGCAATCTCCGCTTCGAATTTCTCCACTGTGCTCATGGAAATATCCTCTTTATCTACAATCAGACTACCGACTACCAACTTCTCATCCTTCCTCAACGGGCTTGCGTCATGAATGTATTCGGGAAGGCGGCCACCAATTAAAATCTTGTCTGCAAACTTTTTAACGCCATCGATATAAGTTAATTTGTCTTGCTTGACACCACTAATAATTGCAACTACTGGTTTCTTCGGATTTTCCAAAACCCGACTTAAGTTCTCAACCTCTTTGGTAAAATGCAAACCGGCCGCGTGGGGTAAAAACTTCGGTACGCCAACAAAAGAGGTGTGTTCGCGATGGCTAGTTGAAAAAGCTTCATTAACATAAACGTCGCCTTTGGCCGCGAGCTCCCGGGCAAAACTCTCGTCATTTTCTTCCTCGCGCGGATCAAAACGCAAATTTTCCAGAATTTCCACTCTCCATTTTTCGAAAACTTTCCCGAACGGTTTGAGACTCAATTTCTCATCCACCTTTCCTTCCGGCCTACCTCTGTGTCCCATTAAAATAATATTTGCCCCGTGTTCTTTGAGATAATCCAAAGTTGGAACCATTGACTTTAATCTGTAGTCAGTTAGTTCAAAGCGATCAGTATCCAGATCCCCCCTCACCAAAACCCTTTTTCCATTAATATTAATATTCTCAAGCCTCGGCAAATCCATACTCAAATCTTAACACAAATATTACTCAGCTTGACTTTTACACATTGACTTCCTATACTCCACCCAAATGATAGAAAGAGTGCCCTGCAGGTTTAGAATACCAGTATCCCGGGAGGGAAATACTATTATCTTCATAAGCGAAATTGTTGGTTCAGAGGTGGCAGCTTCTGGATTAAGGCAGCGATTTGAGGATGGGGCTTGTGACTTGCTTACTGCATATGACATTGGGCCGATGGAATGTCGCCGACCAAATGACAGCGAGCATACTTGTCCGGATATTAGTGACCTAAGAAGTCAGCTCCATATTTAATTATTTCCCTCAATCCTTTTAATATCTTCAAGCCGGCGCTTGAACCGAGGCAAACCAGCAAACTTGGTTTCCAAAAAGGCCTTAACCATTTTTTCGGCTTCTTCTTCTTTTGTGTAGTCAGTAGCAAGCACTAAAATATTCATATTGTCGTCGTTACGTCCTGCCTTAACTTGAGCTTCAGACTTACCGATTGAGGCCCGCACCCCATCAAACTTATTGGCCACCACATCCACTCCCACCCCACTACCACAAAGAAGTATTCCTCTTCCTCTGTCTCTGTCTCTGTCTCTAGCTACGAGCGAGGCGACTCGCTCGGCATAAACCGTATAGTCATCGTCTGGATCCAAGTGATCCGCCCCCAGATCTTCAAACTCATATTTGGCCTCAAAAAGCCACTGGGCAACTTTTTCTTTTAATTTATATCCCCTGTGGTCTGCTCCAATGAAAACTTTCATTTACTTAAACCCTTCTATCAAATCCAACAGTTCTTGTCGAGGGTCTTGAGCAATTACAATATCACTGGCAACCGCCACGCCCGAGGCACCTAGCTCAATAGATTTCCTAACATCAGCCGCAGATTTGATACCCGCGCCAACGATTAACGGCAATCCAGCTGTTCGAGAAATCTCAACCGCCTGGGAAATTACCTCTGGGCGGGCCTCGGCTACCGAAGTAGTTTGGCTCCCCACCAACTCGGGGGGTTCGTAGGAAACAAAGTCAGGTTTTAACCCCAGTATTTGCTTGAGCTCATCCAAGTTCGCGGCAAAAATGAGGGTTTTGAGACCCACGGCTCTTGCCCGATCGCGTGCTTTAGAAAGTGCATTAAAATCGGTTTTGTTTTCTGAATGATTTAAGAAAGTACCGGCTGCCCCGTCTTCAACCACTGCCTCGGCCAGAACACTCCCGGTGTGAGCGCCCGACTCGAAAGAGCTAATATTCTGCACCCAAATTTCGAGCTTAGAAGAGCCAACTGCCTCCTTAATATCTGCAGCTTGAAGTACGGGAATAATTTTAATTTCCTCACTTGCAGAAACCCCCTCCAAAATCCGAACTAAATTCAAAGCTGCCTGGCCCGTACCTTGGGGGTAGGTTTTGAAGTTTACAAAGATCATTGGCTTATTTTACCCCGAAATCCCCAAAACCGCATTTACTTTGCCCTTATCAAAACCGATGATGGTTTCTTTGGCACCACCGTCCTTGGTGACAACTGTAAAGGGCACGCCCAGAAAGCCGCTCGAGGCGGTCATCATTTCGCTCTTGGCCGCGTCGTCCTGATCCACCAATTTTTCTTCAAAAGCAATCTGCTTTTCTTTTAAGTAGTCCTTGAGCATTTTGCAATAGGGGCAAGTGGTTGTCGAGTAAACCGTGACGGTCATAATTTATTTTATGGTATAACCCAAGCGAAAAGCAATTTCAAATAACCAAGAATTAACAAAACGGTAAGTATTGGTCAAAAGAAGAAGTCCAAGAATGGCCAACAACAGCCCGGCAATCTTGGCAATTATGCCAATGTTTTTGGAGACAAATTTCAGGTATTTGGGCGCCGAGGCCAAGGTTAAAGCCACAATCAAAAACGGTACAGAAATACCCAGCGAATAAACAAAAAGCAGAGTTGCCCCTGTAACGGCCGTGCCAGAAACCGCAGCCAAAGTTAGAATTGATCCCAGAACTGCACCGATACACGGTGTCCAGGCCGTGGCAAAAATAACCCCCACTACAAATGCCCGGGCATATCCTAAGTTTCTGGCCCAGGCTGGTAATTTAAATTGAGCTGGGCGGGCTAGAAAGGGAATTTTCAAAACCCCAGCAAACTCTAGCCCCAGAATCAAAATTATAGTTCCACCAACTCTTTGAATAATGAAATCATATTGCCTAAGTACCGATCCAACCGTGGCTGCTGCTGTACCCACAGCAACAAAAACTAAGGAAAACCCCAAAATATATAAAACTGAGGAGATTAAAAGCTTTCGGCGAAACAGTGCAAAACCCCGGGTTTGAAGATCTTGTAAACTCACCCCAGTAACATAACCAATATAAGCAGGCAGAAGTGGTACAACACAGGGAGCAAAAAAACTGATCACCCCAGCTCCAAACGCAATCGGTAAGTTAAGGTTAAACATTAAGAAAACAAAAAGCCAAAGACTTTAAACCACTCTGGGCCTTCGATGGAAAGAATTTCCCCCGTGGAAACAGAAACTCTGGCAGTAACTGAAATCGGATATTCAATCATATTTAAGATATTAAAAACTTTCTCACCAGGGACTTCGTATGCCAAAACCCCGGTTTCGCCCTCGATCAATAAAATCTTCTTTTCAGGAAGCCTGGTCATGAATCTGGAGCGCAAAGCTGACTCAACCGCGTCAAAAGGTAAAACCGACAAAAACACTGATCCGGATGAAGTTGTGATTGAAAATTCGTTTTCGCGGGGCCGGATGTTAATTGGATACTGGGCCAAAGCAACGACTCCATTTTGGCTAATCGTAAATTGGTTTCCTTCCCGACCGATGGTAATTTTTTTAACATCCCCCCGCTCCTCGATCTCAACCAAATCTTTATCCCAGTCGGTAACGTCCAGGTCATTTAAAAATAGTTTGTCACCTTCTTTTTTTAAGGCCAAGCTAGAAGTTTCATCCGTTGCCGAGCCGGTAATATTAATGTCTCCCCTGTCGGCAATGCCCAGGGCCAAAGCATCCTGCTCACCAAGAACATTCCAGACCGTATCACCATTATTATCAACTGCCACCAAAGCGGCGTGAACGGGATAAATAGTTAGTAGTAAGTAGCAAGTAGCGAGCAAGACCAATACCAGAAGTTTTTTCACTCCCTTAAGGATACAGGAATTCAGAAGCTACCTTCAAGGACAACTTTGTCCCCTACGCTAATTGTTACTTTGTTATAGCTTGAATAATTCACTCCCGAACTGTAGTCAAGAAGGTATCCACCCTTGGCAATACGCATCTGGCCAACAGAGGCTGCCCCTTTGTCGTTGCTGATCTTAACCGAGTAGACGCCAGATGTTAAATCGGGTAAGTCAGCCAAAACCGTAAGAGTAAAGCGCCCGGACTCAAATTTTCTGGTTACAATTCCACTGGCGTTCCCACCCGACATATCTTTCAATTCAGCTTTGTCGACGTCTTCAGGAATCTCAAGATTAAAGGAGTTCTCAATTTTTTCTTCGGTGGTGGGGCCAGGGAGTTCTTCAACTTTTTGTTTGGGCCTGCGGACAAAGTAAATGACTCCGGCAAGGACCGCAAGAATAATAATTCCAATTACTATATCGTTTCTCTTCACTGGCGAAAGAATAGCAAAGAAAAAACTATATGTCAAGTTTTGACCCTTGCGTTTAATTTGCGGAGAATATGCGGTAATTTTCTTAAGAATTGATACGGGCATACACTCCAAACAAGGCCAAAACCACTGCTACTAAAAGCCACTGGGTTGAGGCCAACCAGATGTCAGTTCCGGTGTAGCCGACTCCGGATAAAAGCACCGAGATAATCGCTCCCCCCATCAGTACCTGGGACAAAAGCCGCCAGTCTTTTTGTTTCACTTTTTCCTCACCCCCTTTAATATAACATAACACAGGTTATATAAAAGTCAGAGCCGTACCCTTTTTGTCAGCTCGACCGGTGCGACCAATGCGGTGGATATACGCCTCATAAGTTTCAGGCAAATCGTAATTGATGACGTGGGTTACGTTGTCGATATCCAGCCCTCGGGAGGCTACGTCAGTTGCAAGCAATACCTGAACTCCGTTATTTCTAAACTTTTCCAATGCTCTTTGTCTCTGATTCTGGCTTTTATTGCCATGAATAACTTCCACCTGGCGGCCTTTCTGATACAAAAACTTGGCCAATTTATCAATCCCGTGTTTAGTGCGACCAAAGACCAGCACTTTTTCAAATCCGTTCCCTGAAAGCATCTCTTGCAGCAAGTCAGTTTTTTGCCTACCGCCCACGCGAATTACTTCCTGATCCACGTTAACAGCCGCTTCACCCGGGTGAACAGTAACGACAACCGGATCTTTTACAAAACTGGCAATGATGTCCCTGATTTTATCTGGCAAAGTCGCCGAGAAAAACATGGCTTGCCGAACACTTGGTAAAAGTGAAATGATGTGCTTTACGTCGGGAATAAATCCCATATCCAACATCCGGTCAACTTCGTCCAAAACTACTGAGCCATAATCACCAAAGCGCAGGGCATGGCGTCTTTCAAGATCCAGAAGCCTGCCCGGAGTTCCGATTACAAAATTGGGATTTCTTCTTAACTCTCCTATTTGCCTACCTATTGAGGCTCCGCCAATGCAGACGCAAGAATATAAATTCATACTCCTTGCGAAGGTCCTAAATTCAGAATCGATTTGCACGGCCAGCTCCCTGGTTGGGGTGATGGTCAATACCTTCTCCCGCTTATTGGCAAATACTTTGTTGATTAAAGGCAGTAAAAAAGCGGCAGTTTTGCCCGTTCCCGTTGCAGCGATGCCGGTCACGTCTTTACCGGCTAGCAAGGCTGGGATGACTTGGTCTTGAATTGGGGTAGGCTCACTAAAGCCTTTAGTGGTAACATTTTGCTTGAGCTGCTGATGGAGGGCAAAATCAGAAAATTTGTGCACTGGCACGTACTTTTCCTCCGGCTGGCCGGTGCGACCGTTTTGGGACACAATACGAGACGGATCAAACGTCCGGATTCTTCTTTGATTAAATTCGCGTCTTTTATACATACTTTCAAAGCAACAAAACTGCCTAACTGATTTACGTATTTAACGAAGCAGATGAAAAGATACAGAAGTAAAAACAAATATATTTGGGGTACCTTTACCTATCTAGAATCGAAATATGTTAAAAAATTAAGCAGATCTCTTGCTTCAAAGATCTGCAATAGTGGGAGTATATCACAAACCAATAGCAATAAGCAAATCCAATTGACAAAAAGAAAAATTCTAAACATACTTAGAAAATGGCTAAGAAGCCAGAGATTCTTCAAAAAGGCGTCGTCGGGATTTTAGTCATTGTAATTGTGGTTGCATTGGCCGGAGTTGCTTTTGTGGCCTGGAAGAGTCTTTCTAGCACGAAAGGTTCAAGCAGTGGTGGGAGTGGGACTGAGACTTGGACCGAAACCGGCGCGGCTATTGCCGGAAACTTCGCTGACGCTGATGTTGTTGATCTTGAAAATGGTAAGTTTAGAATGTATTACAGTGCTGAACCGGAAACCCCCAACTTCCAAGGTCAAGTCTACTCAGCCACCTCCGGTGATGGAATAAAATGGGCCAAAGAGGATGGAACACGGATAACTTCAGCCATCTTTCCATCGGTTATCAAGCTGCCCGATGGCCGTTACAGAATGTACTTCCAGGACCAGCAACTTATTAAAAGTGCCATTTCGTCTGACGGGCTTACTTGGGAAAAAGAGGCAGGAACCAGAATCGACGCCACAAACCCATCTGAACTTACTTTAAGTAGCGTGGTTGCACCCACAGTGATCAAATCTGGAAACGAATATTTAATGGTCTACGGTGGAGTGATTAACCAAACGTACACAAAAGAAAAAGTTCCAAGCAGGGACACTCACCTTTTGCTCTGGGCCACCTCAAAAGACGGCTTGACTTTTGACAAGAAAGGCATTGCCCTCGACAGTAGAAACGACGTTTTTAAAGGCTGGCAAGACGGGCCTGAACTCATGCAATGGGATGATGGCTCAATACGCCTCTACTTATGGGGTTATTTTGGAGTTTACATGAGCACATTTGAAAAAGGAGGCTTTTCTGAGCCCAAATTCGTTTTTTACGGACCAAATTTTGATGAGAAGGCACTCTTCCCCCCCAGCCCCCCGGGAGACCCTACCCTAGCAAAGATAGCTGGCACTTGGAATATGTACTACGGTTACCACACCAAAGGCATCTACCGGGCTGTTTTGAGGTAAGAAACATTAAATGACATATTTTGCCTACGTTTCGGGAAAAATCGAGGTTCACAAAGATGGTTGCTATGTCGGCAGCCAGAAGCTCTCCGAGTGTCCTAAGACAAACCAATCACTCTTTAACCAACCGTTTCTGCAATCTGGAGTGTTTGCGCCCGGTTCGAGCAATCTCGACGTCCTTCCCCCAAATCCTGCACTCGACATCCGAAACGATTTAGTGTTTGTTCCAATTTCCCTCGCGGTTGCTTTGGCTCTTGTGGGTTTAGCCATCTTCAAAATAAAAGTTTTTGGAATGACATTGGCAGAATATCTCAGACCAATCTGGTATTTTGTTTTGGTAGCCGTAGCAACGGTTTTCTGGCAATACCTAGTCGGGGTTAACCTTGAGGGAAATTCAATTCAATTAAGAATTAGTCTGTGGGTGTGGGAAGCTATGATCTTGGTCTCAGCTTATAAACTAAGTAAAATCCCTAGGTTTAGTTATGGCAATGTGCTTTTTCTTGGTATTTTATATTCACTATTTATTCACGGGTTGAAAGTTTCAATTAGATACTTCTTCTATGCAAAAACTCTTTGGTATGTGCTCGACAGATTTTTGTACGGGAGCTTGTTGGTGATGGCTATTGCAGTAGGCCTGGGTTCTATTTTAATCTTAATTAGGGACAGGAAACTAAAATGAGAAAGTTTTACAAGTTTTTTAAGTTCTTAACGTTTTCTTTCGTTCTCTTCGTCTTCATGTCTTCCCCGAAGTCCGTTCTTGCTGCTCCCATCAACGAGATTCTTTCCTCCCCCAATTCTCTGATCGTAAGAATTCAGGAAAGAATCGAATCTTTCTTCGCATTTAATATGGAGCAGAAAATCGTTGTTTTGGAAAAACAGGCAGAAAGAAGGCTAACGCAAGCAGAAAACCTGGCCAAAACAAAAGACGTTGATGTTGATAAAGTCTTATCTCTGATCAAAAGTTATGAGACTCTTAAGGAAAAACAGGGCAATTTAATAAAGGTTGCATCAACAACAGTCCCAGTCGAGGTAAAAGAACAAACCGTCCAACAACAAGCCAGAATTGAGGATATGAAAGAAGATATGTCTGACGACGCCAAAGAAATAATTGAAGACAGTCAAAGAACGGTCATAAAAACGATGATGGATAACATAGAAGACAGCGGGGTGGAAAAAGATGAAGTAACCGAGTTTGCCGAAGAAATAAAAAATGTTATAGATCCAGGAAGTAATATCTTTGCTCCGGGGACTCTCGAAGTTGCCCCTGGTAGTCCTGAAGTCGCTCCTGGCGTGAAAGATGTCAAGCCGTAATGCTTCACTTGCTATAATAGCCCCAGGATGGACCTTAGGCAGAAAAGACAACAAAAGCTAAAGGAAAAAACTGGAAGCTACCAAAAGGCTTTCAAAAAATATGGAATTCACCCTAAAGCTCTTTATTGGACATCGGAAAAATCAGCAGAAATTCACCTCAAAGAACTCGTAACTGACCTTGATTTTGAGGGCAAGTCTGTTCTTGATGCTGGTTGTGGACTTGGCAATGTTATCCCTCATATTTCCCGAAAGGCAAAAAAATTTGATTATACTGGCGTTGATATAGTACCGAAATTCATTCAAGCCGCTCAAAAGAAATATCCAAATACCGATTTATTCTAAAAGAATACTTTCACTACCCAATGAAAGAAGAATTTGATATTGTTGTTTCTTCAGGTACCTTAAATTCAAACTTTCAAGATCCATACCGTTTCAGGAAAAAGACAATCAAAACTTTATTTAGCCACGCTCACGAAGCTATCAGTTTTAATATGGCAGGTTTTTACCCCCAGCCTAAAAATAAAAATGGTTCAAGAGTTTACTACGCTGATTCGCTAACTATTTTGAAATACTGTCTATCCCTTTCTCCAAAACTAATTTTCCGTCATCACTACCACCGGAAAGATTTCACCATTGTTATGTTCAAGTAAAGAAAAATTGGGGCATCTTTACCTGTCTAAAACAAAAGGAGTATCCCACAGATCAATGGTAATAAGCAAATCCGGTTTGAAAACGCTATTTCTCTTTGAGGTATTTATTTACAGATTCAAAACTTGAATACCAATTTCTTCCTTTTTTTACCGCTTCGATTTTTCCCCTTCGAGCAAGAAGGCTTAGATACTCCTGAGAATATGGCGTTTTTCCTGCAATTTGCGAAAGAATTATCCATTTGTCCTGATATCTCTTTTTGTTTTCTGGCAACACCGCATCCAGGTACCAGGTTAAGGACCTTTCTATACATCGGCCGATAAAATCAACAAACGGCTTGAACTCTTTCTTATTTGCTAGACGGAGTGTTTCATAATATTTGGCTCTCTCTATTTTCAAGATAATGGTTGGAGGGTAACCACTATTGATAAGTATTAGGTTCATTAGTAACCTGGCCGTTCTTCCGTTACCATCAACGAAAGGGTGAATGTTAACCAATTTAAAATGAGCAAGCGAAGCATAATCAATAATATCTTGTTGGTTTTTTTTGTTTGATAACCAGTTTTCAAAGCGTTTCATTTCAACCGGGATTTGAGCCGGATAGGGCAAATTGTAGTTAGCTCCGGTGATTTTTACTTGAACCATCCGATATTTTCCAGCATTATCTTTGTCGATTTTATTTAAAACAAGCTGATGAATTTGCCTGATTAGAAGGGTATTAATCTTGAATTTCTTTGTTTCTACTAATTCTTCAAGAAAAAGAATAGCCTCCTTATGATTAATGGCTTCAAGATGATCTTTTATCGGGACTCCTTTAATGGTTAATCCTTGCTCAATAACTAATTCAGTTTCCTTTAGTGATAGTTTTGTTCCTTCAATGGCGTTTGAATTATATGTCCAGTCAACAATAATCTGCTCTCTCAATCTGGCAACTAATGTGGAAGAAAGCGGTCTCAAATTGTCCAATTTAGCCTTTTTCTCTTTAATTCTTTGGTTAATAACTTGATCTAGTATCATAGAGCTGATTTTATACTATCGTATCGGATATGTCAAATATTGCGTATATCCGATACTATTTGATATTAAATACCAACTAGCTACCCAGGTAAGCAAAGCTTGGCCCGCTTCGCGAAATATGACCGCTTGGTTAAATCCTCTGGCACCATAGTAAGATTCTGGTAGTTTCTACGCCTCCAACTACTTCAACGATGAGGGCAACCGGCCCAACAACAAGGCCTGCGCATTCCTTCCATAAGCTCGGTGCGCGTCCTCTCGATCCGGCGACTCCTAGTTTCCACTTTCTTGGCAGAGATGACCCAGCAGATCCATTCATTGCGTGCAAGTGGTGTAATATCCTCCCATGCAGCTTGCACCGCTTTCGAAGAAGTAAGGGCTTTTCGTAAATCAGCTGGCAGCTGGTGCACCGCCCCTTTTTTAGCCATAGTCTGTTTAATTTCCTTGCTTGTCGCTTTCACTATTCTACCATTTGGCTCCCCGGGTAGGATTCGAACCTACGACCAATCGCTTACACTTAACCCATCTGTTTCCAAATGGCGTGGACTATCTCATCCGCCTCATTTCGATTTAATCGGAATGGTGGGCGGTTGGGTGCTAATTGGTGTAATCACCTAGTCTCTGCACCTTCTCCGGTGTAACACCGGAGCTCGGCTCAGGGTTGCCATTACCAAAGTTTTAGGTTTCCCTGAATTCACCCAATTTTCATCCCAACATTCCTGCTGGGAGCTGCCAATCGACAGGCGAGCGCTCTACCACTGAGCTACCGGGGAATATTAAAGAACTTTGCTATTACAGACTTTTTCTGTAACAAGCTTTGTTTATTATATCAACTTTGTGCCTAAGACTCCACTAAGCCACCCCATTATCTTTCGTTGAAGCCAGCTGTTGGATATCCGAATTGCGAATACGCCATACTCGTTAATGTTTTTTCTGATTTTTTTACTATTCACTTTGTTTTCAGCGATATAGCTTTTGTGAAATTGATTTATAGGAATTCTTGTTAACTCTGACCAGAACCTTTTAGCTTTTCTTTCATTCAAATTGTCATGGATCCAAATTTGTCCACGAAACTTTTCTTCAGGGACTTTGCCAAACTTCCGAAACCAACTCATCATAAATCTAATAATTTCTGGGTTTGCGTTCGAAAAACCGACACTTTTGTCATTTTTATAACCATCTCCCAGATACAACGCCACTCCAGCTACGAATCTATCCCTTTTGTTTAGCTCTCCTACTTCTTTTATTCCCTCTTCTATTACCCTTCTTGTCTCTCTAACACGACGCTCTTGTAATATTTTGGAACCGATAAATCTTCCTCTCTCAGACCCTTCAAGTTTCTTTTTTCTTAATCTTTCCATCTGCGCCTGGGTTAAAATCACATCCCTACACCAATAGCTCAACGTGCTTTTGTACACCGGAACTTTTTTTTGGATCTCACTATAAGAACAGCCCTCTCCACGCAGTTTCAAGGCAAGCTTCTTCTCCTCTAATTTTCCTGAATAACCCACAACTAATTATGGCTCTGTGAACCTAGAGTGTCAATACTATTATATTTAGTATACCTAGTTCATTGAGTTTAATTTCCCCTCCAATCTCAAAAAGAATATAATACGCTATTGTGAGAAAAAAATTTTTTTATCCCCCTTCGCAGAAAATCCTGAGTGTAGTCGAAGGAATGAATGCGAAGCAATTTTTGCTTCGGAGGGATTTCGCTCCCGACGAAGCACAGGGAGAAGATACCCCGGGCGTGAGCCCGCGAGAGCTTCATTTACTCCCCGTTCTTGCCCTGGCTGGTGTTGTTGATACTGGGTATCTGACCTGGGAGCACTTTGCCGGGGGTTTACCGGCTTGCACCACGGGCATTTTTGCCGATTGTGGTGCAGTTTTGGCCAGCCAGTACGCCATTTTTCTGGGCGTGCCACTGGCAGTTTGGGGACTGATTCACTACTCCCTACTTTTTCTGACCTATTTTTTCAACAAAAAAATCTTTTTGCTTTTGGCTTTCTGGGGTTTCTTGTTTTCCGGTTATTTAATGTACCTCCAGCTTGGTCTAATTGGCGCGCTTTGCCTCTATTGCACCCTTTCAGCCCTAAACAGCATCGTTGTTTTTGTAATTTCTCAGGCTATTTTTGTCCGCGAGCGCAAAGAGCTAATTATCTGGTCGGATAAATTTTTGTACAAAAATTTGATCAAACACATTCTTTTTCTGACCAAACCCGATTTTATTCACGAAGCCATGCTTAACCTGGGCCAATTTGCAGGTAACTCACAACTTGTTAAAAAAACTTTTGACTATAAATACAAATATCAAGACCGTGCCCTGAAACAAAAAGTCGCCGGCATTACTTTTGAAAACCCAATGGGATTGGCGGCCGGCTTTGACTATGAGGGCAAGTTAACCCAAGTGCTCCCCAGTCTTGGTTTTGGTTTTCAAACTGTCGGGACAGTCACTAATATGCCCTATGAGGGCAATCCCCCGCCGCGGCTCGGCCGCCTACCCAAGTCAAAATCGTTAATGGTTAATAAAGGTTTTAAAAGCAGTGGGGCCAAGAGCGTGGCCCAAAAACTTAGCCAGTTAAATTTTGAAATTCCGGTTGGCATCTCCATCGGCAGAACCAACTCCCCGCTTTTGAAAACTCAAAAAGACTCTGTTGCTGATATTGTTGAAGCCTTCAAAACATTTGAAGCATTTGGCGTCAAAAACAGCTACTACGAATTAAACATCAGCTGCCCTAATTTAATCCATGATGCAGGGATTGATTTTTACTCTCCCAAAAATCTTGAAGAGCTGCTGACCACCATTGATAAGTTAAAGATAAAAAAGCCCATATTTATCAAAATGCCGATTGAAAAAACCGATCGGGAAGTCCTGGCCATGCTTGCCGTTATTGCCAAACACGGCCCTTCCGGAGTCATTTTTGGCAACTTACAAAAAGACCGAAAACACAAGTCTTTAGTCAAAAATGAAGTAAAAAAATTCCCCGTAGGAAACTTCTCCGGTAAGCCAACTTGGGAAAGATCCAACGAGCTAATAAGTTTGGCTTACAAACACTATAAAGACAGATTGGTAATTATTGGCTGTGGTGGAGTTTTCTCCGCTGAAGACGCTTACGAAAAAATCAAACGCGGGGCAACTTTAGTGCAGTTTATTACCGGTATGATTTTTGAAGGCCCCCAACTGGCCACTCAAATAAATCTTGGTTTAACTAGTCTTCTGGTCAAAGATGGACTTAAAAACATTTCCGAAGCAGTAGGAATGTACCATAATCCCTTCGGGGGACTGCGTGGCACACTAAAACACTACAAAAATCCTTACAAACCAGTAGGGTTAGGTGACTGGGAAGCTTTGAAATAAGAAACTGTAATCATAATAATGGACGTGGAATCTCAACAAAAAAGCGAAGATAGACCAGGAGAAATCGCACTTGGCAACACACAAATCAGTCTGGCTGACATGCCAGTAGTGGTTGATGAGGGATTGGTTAGCCACATTGACCCAACGATATATCCATCCGAGTTTGAAGTCTGGCAATTCAAGTCTCATGGAGAAGAATACGTTTACAAGATAATGAAAGGTAGACGACAAAAAGAATTAGGAACTGCCCACTCAGCAGCCACCCAAAAGAAACAGCTTTACGAACAGCTAAAAAAGTATTTTGGTGATTATCTACTAGGTTCTCATTTCATTATAGGCATGGACAACAATGGAAAAGAGAAATTAGTAATCATTCAGCCAAAATTTCAGGGGAGAATAGTGAGGATGGACCAATTTGGAAAAGCAGACTCCGAAACTTCAAAAGTATCTCGGCAGGTGGATAAATTGGTGAAAAAATTGTCGCAAGCCGCGAATGACCCGCAGTTGACTAATTTTCCCGGATTTGTAAAAGATGTAGATGGCAATGAAATGTTTAGCCTCGGTAACATGCTGGCTTCTGCCGATGGCACGGTAAGAATTATCGACTGGTAGCACCTGTTGCGGTTGTCTTCTTATTACTCCAAATAATCTTGCAGTTTCTTTCGTCTTGAGGGGTGCTTTAGCTTTCTCAAGGCTTTGGCTTCGATTTGTCTGATCCGTTCCCGGGTAACTCCAAAAACTCTCCCTACTTCCTCCAGTGTCATTTGCTTGCCTCCCTCCAGGCCAAATCTCAGCTTCAAAACCCTGGCCTCGCGGTCCGAAAGAGTTTCCAAAACGTCATCCAGGTGATCCTTCAGAAGTTGCTTACTTGCCTGATCCACGGGGGAAAGCTGAGATTCATCCGGAATAAAGTCTCCCAAGAAGCTTTCTCCATCTTCTCCCACCGGGGTTTCCAAACTGGTCACTTCCTGGGCGATTTTGAAGATTTCCCTTACCCGATCTCCATCCAATTCCAACTCCTCGCCAATTTCCTCAGCGGTTGGTTCCCGGCCCAACTCCTGCATCAGTCTGCGGCTGGTGCGGTAGAGTTTATTGATCGTCTCCACCATATGCACCGGAATTCTGATAGTTCTGGCCTGGTCTGCTATTGCCCGGGTGATGGCTTGCCTTATCCACCAAGTGGCGTAGGTGGAAAATTTGAAGCCCCTTCTCCAGTCGTATTTCTCAACTGCACGAATCAGGCCCTGGTTGCCCTCCTGAATAAGGTCCAGTAGCGAAAGGCCCCGGCCAATGTATTTTTTGGCAATTGAAACCACCAATCTGAGGTTGCTTTCCGTTAATTTGTCTTTGGCTTTTTTGTCTTTGGTTTCGTAGCGCTTGGCCAGCTCGACCTCATCCTCAGCCATCAAAAGTGGCACTTTTCCGATTTCTCGTAAGTACTGCCTAACCGGGTCGGTTGACTCCACGCCTTCCAATTTGGAAAGAACCTCAATTTCCCGCTCCAGCTGTTTCTGGCTTTTGTCCGGGTCTTCAAATTCGTCAATACTTACCGATTCAAAAACGTCGATGCCTTCCTCGAGAAGAATTTCATAAAGCTCGTCTAACTCCTCAATCCTGTCTTCCGCATCGGGGAAAACGGCCAAGATTTCGTCCTGGGTCAAAAAGCCTTGATCTTTAGCTTTTTGAACTAATTCATGAGTTACTTTCCTAATCATGGGGTGTACCAAGGCCTATTATACTGCCAAATCGGTAATTTTGCGAGAAATTTCATCAAATTCTCGAACCACTTGATTAAGCTCCTTCCCGCTTCCCTCCCGCTCGAGTCTGGTAATCTGTCTTTTGACTTCATCGCGCTTCTCCCTGAGTACCAATTCAATCAGCTCCCGTTTAACTATCTCCAGCTCACGAGTTATTTTGTCCTGATCGTCCTCTTCCTCGGACAGTACAATTTCACCAAAACCTGCTTTAAGTTCAGCCGGAAGACTATCTGCAAATTTTTTGATGTCAAACTCAGTTTTTTTAAGAAACTCAGCAAGCTTCTCAACAATTCTTTGCACCACGGGGGTGGCAAGATACGCTTTCGTCTCTTTGGTAAGAATTTTCTTGGGATCAAGATAAACTGCCAAACCGAGAAGTCGCTCTTCCAAAAGCTGCCGGCGGCCTTTTTGTGTGTTCTCAACTTTCTCGCCGCCAACCGGGGGGGTTATTTTTTTTGAAGAAGAATATTTTTCCACTTGGCTTGCTACCGCCTCCGAGTCCACTCCCAGTTTGCCAGCCACTTCCCCAACGTAGTGGCTCTGAACTATTTTGTCGGATATCCCCGCCAGAATCGGCACAATCTCCCGACTGACCCTTGATTTGCCCTCTCCGGAGCGAGTATCGTGGGCCGCAAGAACTGAACTTATTATCCAGTCCCAGGCGGGAACGGCAGCCTTCAGAGTCGTCTTTAACCCCTCCGGGTTGGCCCGAGCCGCGTCGTCGGGGTCCTTGTAGTCAGTAAGAACACAGATCCTTACCTCCAGGCCCTCCCTTTCCGCAACTTCAATGCCTCTTCTGGCTGCTTCTTGGCCAGCGAAGTCACTGTCCAGGGCAAAAATGACTGCTTCAGTCATCCTGGCGAGAATCTTAGCCTGACCAGAAGTTAAGGCAGAGCCCTTAATGGCAACAACATTTTTTATTCCTCGCAGCCACGGACTGATTAAATCAAGCTCACCCTCAACAACAATGGCCATTTTGGCCCTTTTGATGTCCCTCCGAGTGACGTTTAGACCATAGAGCACACTGCTTTTGTCGTAAACCAGCGTTTGGGGTGAATTGATGTATTTGGCAATATCTTCTCTCGCTCCAGGCATGATTCTCCCCGCTAAGGCCACCGCGTTGCCTCGGTGGTCAAAAAGAGGAAAGATTATTCGCCCCGCGAATCGATCGTAAAATCCGTCCCCACCTCGGCCAACCAATCCCGCTTTAATCAAATCTTCGACCTTGAGCTTCTTGTCCTCAACTAAAAACTTGGACAGGGCTTTGCGATTTTGCGGGGCAAAGCCAAGCATGAAAGTCTCAATTGCCTCACCAGAGAGCTTTCTTTCTTTTTTCAGGTATTCCAGAGCTTTTTTGCCGGAAGTATGATTTGTCAAAACCCAGTGATAAAACTTGGCGGCCAAAAGATTCGCTTCATAAAGACTGTCTTTTTCACTTCTTAATTGGGGAGATCGGGGTGTGAGTTTGACGCCACCACGATCAGCCAAAAACTTTAAGGTTTCGTAAAATTCCATGCCCTCGTGTTTTTCCAGAAAACTAATTACGTCTCCGGACTCACCACAGCCAAAACACTTGAAAATTTGCAGTTCCGGGGAGACCATAAAACTCGGAGTTTTTTCAGAATGGAAAGGGCACAATCCCCTGAAGTTCCTACCGGCTTTTTTTAAAGCAACGTGCTCCCCGATAATGGAAACAATGTCGGTTTTTTGCTTGACCTTTTCAACGTCATCCATTCTAAGGGAGATTCTATCACAACCACCGAATATAAGCTGAAGAACTTAACCGGTGGCTCTGAGTGGTGCTTTCGTAAATCCTTCTAACCTGTAAACCAAAACCGGATCGACACAAATTAAACTCCTTTTTAGGCTGTCATACGCCTCAGTAATTTCACCTTTAGAAAAAAGTTTTTGGATATTTTTTCTAACTCCTCTTTGAACTATCCAATTCCGAAAGACAAACTCATAGTCCCAAAACGGCTCGCCCACATCCAGAATTACATCGACTATAGAACCGCCATCAGCCGTCCAAAAAGGCCAATAGTCATTGGTTAGGCCAGGCACTTCCCGACATCCTTTTGTTCCAAGATATTTTTGCAAGCACTGGTGCAGCCCCACCTCCAGAGCCATTATTTCATTCCGGAGATCTTCCCGAAAACTTTTAGGGAGGGATGTATTATCAAAAAACCACTTTAGATCATATGATTTTTCAAACTGGAAAAATACCGAGTGATCTGTTGCACCCAAAGGTTGAACCAAGCCAAAACCTCTTTCTTGAAAAGCTGGTTTGACATAGTTAAACATCTCAACAATTTCCCACCCAAGCATTTTCGTTCCCGGTTTCCCATTCAACCTTTTCTCAACGGCAAAATGTAGATTTTTGCCCGAAAGCCATTGGATCAGAGAATCCGCATCACTTATTTTTCTTACAGATCCTTCTGAACCTTTGCCTAAAGAAAAAATCCCAGACACTAAACTCCTTTCTGCAACCCCCTCGATAATTCGCCCTCTATCTTCCAAGCCTCGTAGGATTTCTCTTCCTAAAGGAGTAATAACTGCCTGACTAGAAACTTCCCCCAAAAGTAGACTCTCCACCTTTTGGTTAGGAAAGATAAACCAAAGGTTGCGGAATCTGTCTCGTTTAACTTCTAGTAAGGGGGTTGTTGCCTCAAATGTACGCTCCATGATAAAGGGCGGGAGTTTATAATCTTAAACTTGCGGTAGGGACAGGATTCGAACCTGCGTAGCCTTGCGGCTCACGCTTTCCAAGCGTGCCCGTTTGTCCACTCCGGCACCCTACCAAAAATTATTTTTCTCTTAAAATCTCCTTGCCTTCGTCGGTTTTGCGTAAGGTTCGCAGCTCTTCCCTGGCCGTTTTGATGATCGCTCTGTCCCGTTTGCTTTTCAGTTTCCTCACCGCCCCGGCATAATCAAACCACTCCATTTGATTAAAGCCAATTAACTCACCGGCTTCATCCCGATACTTCATCAAATAGAAAATGTATCTTAAAGGAACCGTTTTTCCGTTCACTACCGTACTGCCACCAAACCGACCTGCTTCGGCCATGACCTGGGCCCGCATCCCGCCCATCTCCTGCATCGTCCGGATGGCGGCTCGGACCGATGATTCAACCCGTCGGACATTGGCAGTGGGTAACTCCCAATCTGAATTTTCATCCTTTTTAACCACGAGCCAACGCTCAATGTTTTTGTTTTTTTGGAATACCACCATTCCCGTTATTAGTACCAATTTATCTTTTATATTTATATTCATATCTTGTGCTTGGCGGCGGGTACAGGATTTGAACCTGTGAAGGGGTTGCCCCCTCGAGTTTTCGAAACTCGTGCAATTGGCCACTATGCGAACCCGCCCCGCTTCTAGTGCGCCCGACAGGAATCGAACCTGTATCAGAGATTCCGCAAACCTCCATTCTGTCCGTTGAACTACGGGCGCCCGTTTATTTATTGCCCGGTAATCTACTACCCAACCAATTAGCGACACGGTCTAAACCGGAGGCAGGAACCTCTTCGTGGGTCAGGTATTTTTCCACGGCTTTCTGGATTTGGGTTTTTTGGTTCGGGTCAACTACCACTTCCAACCTGCCGGGGAAAACAGCCGTTTCAATCACCAAAAGTTGGCTGTCAAACCTTTTGGTAAACCAGAATCTACCCATTACTCCCCAATCGGTTCGTCTGGCAGCAATTTTTATTCCCCTAGTTGTAATTGTATAGCTGATTTTTTCCGGCTCAACCGTGGACAAAACGTAGAAAAGAAAGACCAGTGAAATTATAAGTATCACCGGCAAAAATCCTTCTACTAAAAATAAGATGAGTCCAAAAATACCCGCTATCGCAACTACGGTTATGTAAAAGTCCCTGTCTCGCCTTTTAAAAGGTCTGGCCGGGGCAGTCCATTCAACCAATGTTTTTTCAGCTTCCTGCTTGCCTCGACCCGCGTTTGGCGAGGCGGGCTCTCTTTGTTGAGCAGCTTGATCGGGCATCGAGTGTATTATATCAGATTTCAAGAAAACCCTGAATTTTTGATTCAGGGATGAATTGGACCTGATATATCTTCCTCCCCTAAGGGCAAAGCCGAGCTCGAAAGAGCGAGGAGGAAAATATACCTGATTTTGGTATAATATGTCAGCTTGGAGGTGTCGCATAGTGGCCTAGTGCAGCGGGTTGCTAACCCGCGCCCCGCAAGGGGCTCGTGAGTTCGAATCTCACCACCTCCGCTTAGGGAGGGTGGGCAGGACGGTAATGCGCGAGTCTTGAAAACTCGTGGGCGAAAGCCCTAACAGGTTCGACCCCTGTACCCTCCGCTGTGGATGCAAATACTGCCATAGGAGTTTTTGGGGCGCTTGTAGCTCAAGGCCGGGCAGTCAAACCGACTTTCGAAAAGCCTTTGTCCAAAGTTAAAACCTCATCAATTTTTAAATCTTTAACAAAAGCCACTACCGCCGCGTCGGTAAAAGAGAGTTTGTGTTCCTTAAATTTTTCGAAATAATGCCAGGCTTTGGCAAAAACGGCTCGATCCGTCCACAGGATTAGAATCTCACCATTTTTTTCCGCTTTTTCAACATATTCTTTAAAAAACTTAGCAACACGAAACTGGTCTGAAGTAATCAGCCTGGTCAAAGTCTCGTCAATAACATAATCGCTGGTAAAAAATTTACTCCCGGCCTCGGCTTCCCTGTCCAAACAGTCAGCAACTAGCGCGTGATAACGCTCTTTACTGATTAAGTATTCGATCCAAGCACTGGTGTCAATAAAAATTCTTTTGGAGTTTGCCATAAATCAAGAAAGATAAATTTCATCAACCCTCAAGCCTAAGTCAGTTGTTCTGCCTTTAAATGCACCGCGCATCTGACGCAAAACGCTCTTTTCTGGCTTATCCCTCTGAAGCAAAACGGCAGTCTGGCCATAATTTAGAGCCACAGCACTAACTAGGTCTCTGATTACTTGAGATCTATTTATCCTAATTTGACTGACCATTTCGTCAACCAATTCAACATTATCCGGATCGAGATAAACCTGAACTCTGTTTAGATTTCCAGCCATGGTGTATACACCATATCATAGCTAGCTGGCGATTGTCAAGCCGTAAACGCGCCCCACGCCAGCGGCAATCAAAACTTTCTTCATTTCCCTGATAGTTGATCCGGTGGTAGCAACGTCGTCAAAGACGATTAATGACTGATTGTTAATGATTAATAGTTGATGATTCTTGTTAATTTCAAAAACGCCGGAGAGATTTGAGAGACGTTCGGCGCGGGTTTTGGTTTCCACTTGTGGCTTGGTTTTTTGGATACGAACAACGAAATCAGGAGCAAAAGCCCAGCCCATTTTTGCAGCAATTGCCTTACCTAAAACTTCGGCTTGATTAAAGCCCCGCTCGCGCAGACGGGATTTGTGCAAAGGAACAGGAACCAGAATAGGGTTTAGGGTATGGGGACTAGGGATTAGCTTTTCAGCCGCAAGGTCAGATAACTCTTCAACCAAATCAGTAACAAATTTATATTTGAGTTTCAGAATTGCTTGGCGAATCACTCCCTCATATTTCCAAATTGAAAAAACACCCTGATACCACCCACCCAGCCTGGCTTTCCTGACGCAATCCGCACACATATACTTGCCACCCCACCCACACTCCAAGCATTTTTTGGGAAACACTAGGTCAAATACCACCTTTAGTTTAAAATATACCAAATGAAGGTTGTTAATAGGCGCGCGAGATTTGATTATGAATTTATCGAAAGACATGAGGCGGGCATTGTGTTAACCGGTGCCGAGGTTAAGGCGGTGCGGGCTAAAAAAGTCAATATCAGCCAAGCTCATGCCAGGATAATTAATGGGGAAATGTATCTTATCAATGCCAATTTTAACGGAGAGAACATTGAAAATCCGACCAGAACCAAAAAACTATTATTGCACAGAAAAGAAATTGAATCGTTGGAAACCAAAATCAAAGCCAAAAAGTTGACTCTCGTGCCTGTTTCATTGTATACTACGAGGCGTTTGGTTAAGGTTGAAATAGCCTTAGCCAAAGCTAAACGCAAGCACGAAAAGCGCGAGAAAATCAAGAAAAAGGATATCGAGCGCGAAATTGAAAGAGAATTAAAATAATGGGGACGTACCGGATTCGACGAATAGCTCTTTTAAAAAATTGCAAGCCGAGCTTGAAAACTCGTTAAACTTTCAAAAAATACAAAAGCAGTAAAAAACACTGCTCTTGCTTTTAGCGTCTTTGCGGACGAATCTGGCTTCGGCCAGCCCGCTCTCGCATTAGCCGCTTAAGCGAGTGTTCACCAAATTGCTTCTCGACCGATTTGGCTGGGCATAAACCCGTCGGGATTAGGTCAATAATTAGTGACTAATGATTACTGACCGAAACTAACCAGTCTTACTCAAAAGTTTTTTGTTAATTTTTTAACTTTTGAGAAAAATACAAAATTAAATAAGCTTGTAGATATTTTTTAGATGACTTTTACGGACGCGGGTTCAACTCCCGCCGTCTCCACAAATTACCTTGCCGCTGAGCAAGGTTTTATAAAGAGGGACAGCTTGCCTTTTCATTTATCTACACTATCGTTATCAATTCCAGATTAGGACTTGACTATACTGTGGTGTTGTATTTACAATACAATTGTAGTAATAATACAACGACGTAGAGAAAGGGGGTGAAACTGTTAAAATGCCAAAATCTGCCTTTGGAAACTACCTAAGAGAAAAGAGACTTGAGAAAAATTTAACTCTCAGAATGTTTTGTGAGAGATATGGTTTCGATACAGCGTATATCAGCAGGCTTGAGAACAACAAAATTACTCCTCCATCTAAGCAAAAATTGATTGTCGTAGCTGAAGCACTGGAAATACCAAGAGAAACAAAAGAATGGACTACTTTTTTCGATCTAGCCTATATGGCAAGAAATGAATTTCCTTCCGATATTGCACAAGGTGCTAGAGAAGTAATAACAATTCTGCCAGCCTTTTTGAGAACAAAAGATGGTAAACGGGTTAGTAACGAAAAAGTAGAAAAATTAATTAAATTTTTAGAATCTGACGGTACAGAGTAGTAAAGAGTAGTAAATAGTTATCCTCAATGAAATCATCTACTCATCCTCAGGTCTTGAGTTATGAACAAATCAGAGATCTCTCTGAAAGAATTTTGAATGATCTTCATTCAGATCTTTCTTTGCCTATTCCAATTGAAGAAATAGTTGAACTTAAACTGAGCATTCAGTTAAATACAGTTATAAATCTCAAGGAAAATTTTGACATTGATGGTTTTATTCACACCAACTTTAAGGAAATCACACTTGACGATGACATGTTTAATCGTTTCGAAGAAAGGTCAAGATTTACCATAGCTCATGAACTGGGACACAAATATTTACATCAAGACATCTACAATAAGTTCAATATAAAAGATAAAGAAAGCTACACAACCTTTCAAAACTCAGTACCAGAAGATGATCAAAAATGGCTTGAAAATCAAGCAAACATTTTTGCAGCATGTTTGTTAGTACCAACAACTGAATTGAAAGAAGAATTTAAGAAAGCGATGAACGAAAAGAACAGTACTTTTTTTGAAGCAGATTATGCTCTACCCCATCTGGAAGGATTACCATCAGTTTTTAAAGTTTCATCAGCTGTTATTTATCGAAGGCTTCAAAAAGAAGGTCTACTTTCAACAAAGTAAATAAATTGTTCTATTTCAGCAATAGTTGAAACGTTCTTTTTACAGGTGCTTAAGCTCCAGCCAGTAGAGCTTGTCACCGGTCAGAAGAATTAATTTTTCTTGCGGTTCTGAAACCACAATTTCTTTGGTTTGCCCAATTTGGTCACTAATGTATTGCGCTTTGTAATCCCCTGCTTTGGTCAGGACCACAACCCGAGAATTTGCAGAATCCAAAACATATAAATATTCGCTCTCGTCACTGGTAAAAATATCACTTGCTCCTTCAATCCCGCTCTCTAATCCTTTGACGGCAAAGCTATCTTGCTTGCCCAGGGAGAACTTGGAAATCACACCGGAGTTTTCCAGAACCCAAATCGATCCGTCAATCGCCAGTGCTTTTGCTGAGGATAAATCCGGGGTAACACCAGCGCCAAACCACTCGCTTCCCTCACCAAATTCCCCCGCTGACGAACCGCCGTATCTCCAAACCTTTGAAGTTGCTTTGTCCAAGACATACATGTTGTTTGTATAGGCAGCGATTAAAACATCCCCTTCCCAGTCATTTTTAATGGCCAGTTTAATGTCACCATCTATCTCGCTTATTCCAAAACTATCCAACACAAAGTTGCGATCGGCGTAGATTGCAATCGTCTTTGGGCTTGAGAGCTCATCCGGCCCCGCGATTACATTTGTCTTTTTGGTATCCACTCCAATGCTGACAATTTTTTTGCCGTTTTTATCCAAAACCAGCATTCTGGCATCAGACAAGGCAACCTCATCTCCAGAAAGACCGCTTGAAACCAGCTCCAAGTCCAAGAAAATCTCCGAGTCAGTTTCATAGATCCCGGCGACCTCTCCCATTTTCTCTTGGATTTTCCCAATTAGATCTTCCAGTTGGGGATCTTTAATTCCTTCGGCCCTGAGTCCGTCCGCCGTGTTTTTGGCTGAAAGCACTAACTCCCGGGCCCTGGCCGGATTTAGCTCAACCAGGCTTTGGGCTTCATCGAGCTGATGCGTGGCTTCTTGTATCCTTGATTCGTACCGACTTTTAATGATGTTCGTGCGCCTTTGCCAAACACCAAAACCAATACTGACGACAAGAATCACCAAGAGAGTAATTCCGACGGTTACCGCAACTTGTTTCTTTTTTTCTTCCTCCAGATCCTTCATATCAGACCGAACTACAATTCGTCTTCTGGGCATAATCTCAAGTATTCGATCAATTTTTTTAACCAGATTTTCTTTGAAACTCCTCTTCCCTTTCATCCGCAGTCCTTGGTCATCTTCCTTTTTGCCGCCGGCTAAGATTGGTATTGTCTGACCGCCCTCAAATTTAACCACCACTGCGGCCGTTGCCCCCGAGGCCTGAGAGTGGACGGCTGGCCCCAGAGCGTCCACAACCGCTTGGGGTTGGCCAGTCTCTAAACTCTCAATTAATTGAGATTGGGAAACGTGGCCAAAAAATTCGCTTGTTCCCAAAACAAAAACATCCCCTTCTTGAGGAAAGCCGGAGGCAGAAACGTTTTTGCCCTCACGGCTTTCTAAAATTTTGGCCAGTGATCCACCCCGCGACAGGTGTGCTTGCGCCCCACCCCCGACAGCTGCGTAAACCACATCATCAACTAGTCCCAACGCGCCAACTTCGACTCTGCCAAACTCTTGGGTAAACTCTGTTAATATCTTGTCTACTCCTTGTTTTAGGGCATTAAAAGCCGAAAGCTCCAGGTCGCCAAAATATTCTTCATGTAGGCGAGTCAAAATCTCCCTGCCAAGGGTCACCGTCGTTAATTGCCTGCCCTCAGAAAACTCGCCGGTGACGGCAATAACAGCAATGAGTCTGCCTCGCTTCCGCTTTTTTTCATCGTCGTCTGGAGTAAAATCATGTACCTGGGACCAGCCCGTAGCGTCAGCTGTCCCCGTTAGCTTTGCGGATGAAATATCGTACTTTCTCACCTTAAAGAACCATCAGCGCGAAAATAAAAATCCCGATTGCAAACAACAGGTGTGCCAGGGAAATTAATCTTATCGGCAACTCAAAACCCACCTCCAGAGTTTTGACCATAATTGCCACCTGCCGGACAATGACAAAGGCAAAAATTATGTAAACCCCCAGGCCAAACAAAGCAAATATTTTAGCCACCGACCAAACCGTAGCGCTTGATGCCAACATTTACCGCACTCTCCCTTCTATTTTTTCTTGCTCCTCCTCGACCCGCAGTTCCCTTAGGATTCTGGCCACACGGTCGGGTTTGGGCACGGCTTGCAACTCGATTTGGGGAATCTCGGCCGCGGTTTGAATAATAATGTCGCCGTAATTAAAAACCGCCCGGACCGCCCCCCCGAGGCGCACGGTCACGTCTTGAATTTGGTCAATATTGGCATCGGTAATTTCCCGGTAAATGAGATTGACAAAATCAACGTCAAAAACCCGCTCGTCGGTAATGATGTTGACATTAAAATACCAAGAGAGAAAATTCTCAAAAATAAAAGCCGTGGTAATCATGTACCAACCGATAACGGAAATCAGTTGAAAATTCTCCGGTAAAAAAGCAAGGATCGGAAAGAATTTCAAAACCGACGGGGCAAAAAGCAAGGCAATACTAACAATAATCCAACCAAGATTGGTAATCGGGTGACGGCGCAAAATCAAAATCACTTCTTCTTCCGGATCTTTATTGACGAAATCGGCCTTCCGGGGATAGTACATAAAAGCCGCTAGCGGGCTGTAGGGATATTTTTTATGGACTTTGTGTTTGTGAGTTACGTGCAGTAAAGGTTTTTTGACGGGTTTGTGTTCGGAAATATATATATCCGGCATGATCACATTATAGCCTACAGCTTCTCGACATTAAAGAGTGGGCCGACGATCTGGATATTGGCGGGAGCGCGAAGGTTGAAATAGCTTTTGAATTCACTGGCTGAAAAACTTTGCCCATCAACAGAAACTGTTGAAGCTTGGCCGGAAGAAAAATCCGCAGAGACAGAAATGCTACTCACACTATTAAGGGGTGTAATGTTTCTTGCCTGCAGCTCTTGTTTTACTTTCCCGGCATCCCACGTGCTGGGTATTTCTTTATCGGTCTGGTAAAGGTGTTCAGAAGTAGATGGGTCAGCTTTGGCAAGCAGCAAAACATTAACGATATCGGCCACCTCATCGGCCTTTAGCCAAGCGGATTTGTTGTATTGACTTCTGAAACCTTGAGCCGCGTAAAAACAAGGCGATTCGCGGTCATAAGCCAGTGATTGCAGGTCGCCAAAGCCACTCACTCCTCCGGTTGTGTCGCGCATCCTTTTGGTGTAGGAGGTTGAAGTCGCCCAGACGTCACCAGAATTAAACAAGTAACCTCCGGCAGTTGAAGCGTACCAGGCTTTAATCGGGCTGCCGCCGGACACCATCACTTTTCCGGCTGTCGCCTGCACGGCTTGTGCCCAAGCGCCGGTTTTGGGCGGTTGCTTGTAAACTTGGCACGCTTGAGTCGTACAAATAGTGCCGGCCCCGTTATTGGTATAGGCTAGGGCATAGCTGCGCGCGGCAATGGCCTGGGCTTTGAGGGCCTCCATTGGCCAGCTCTCGGGCATCTCGTAAATTCCCAACAAATAGGTCTCCAGGGGCATGGCGCCGTAACCGCTGACTGTGATGTTAATATTGGGGCGAGTTTCAAAGGCAAAATTGTCAAAATAGGCTTGGAGAATTTGGTCTGCTGATTGGCCTGCTTTGGCTCGGCCATACGCCCCGTACTGATTCATGCCCACCCGGTGGGGGATGCCATAGGTAAAAAAGGCAAATGCTGGGCTAAAACCCGGGTTTAATTTGCGGTCGTCGGTACAATACAAGGGTCCGGCTCCGAGAGTAGCCGGTAAATTAAGACTCCCCAGCTTAAGGGCCAGAAATTGCTCCTGTTTTGCGGTCAGTGTGGCGATATAGGCCTCAACTTTTGCCACCTCTCCCGCCAGAAAATCAACCCGCCCGGAGAGTTTGGATTTAGAATCTGCCAGACTGGCTTTATTGGCCTCGAGCTGGTCACGGTCTTT
>MGGO01000012.1:347-7708 GCA_001792465.1 Candidatus Woesebacteria bacterium RIFCSPHIGHO2_01_FULL_44_10 | reverse complement strand
TGATAAAGTAATTTTTCCGGGTCCTCAAGAATAAAATCACGACCAGTAACCCGGACTGCTCCCATCGCTCTAGGTGTTTTTAGAGCCTGGAAAATCGTGCTCGTTGAAAAGTTAAATTTAGCCGCCAAGTCCTTTTGCACAAATCTCCGGCTCCCCTTTTCCAGAGCCTGAAATAGCATTTCCCGCCAGATAGTTTCGATTTTCTTCATTAAAAAATAGTCTCTTTTCTAGTATGATCGAATTGAAAAGTTTTGTCAAGCCACACGATCTTTTAGAGCTTTGTAGTGCTTTTGAAGATAATCCTGGGCCCGCTTCCAATGAGTTTCGTTGCCACTCTCAAGCGCCAGGGTGCGCTCTTTTTGGGCCAGAACCCGCAAATGGGCTGCCTTAGCGGCTTGAAAATCACTAATTCTGTATTCCTCCGCGTAAAGCGCTCTTGCGGCTTCATCCTCCGGATTTTGCCAGAACTTTACTTTAAGACTGGCCACGATTTCGGGCTCGAAAGCCAGTTTAATGTGGTCCCTGATTAATTTGTAAAAGCTCTTCAAATGGCGGGTAGCAGCTTTCCAATCTTTCTTATTTCCATTAGCCAGGGCCCAAATCAGGTATTTGGCCGCCGCTCCGGCATGCTTTTTGCTGATTCCATATTGCTCAGCCAGGTAAGCAATTACAAAATCTCTGAATCTGGTGCCTTCGGGAACTTTTGATAGCCGCCACCAATCAAGCTCCAGCTTAGCCGTTAACTCGGGCTTGAATTTTAAATGCTCAACCGCGTCATTCCCACCAAATCTTCTTCGCCTCCGGGAGTAATCCAAAATCGCCTCACGCATTTTCTCAGGAGAAAAATCAGGAAAATGATCGTCCTCCCAATAGGTTTCAACGTAGTGGCTCTGCCAAAGCAGAAGGCCACTAGTTCTTTGTTCGCCTGACGTCCGGATAAAAAGATCTGGGTATGGATAAGGTTGATCTGCTGTGTCCATATATTTATCAACAAGTTTAATGTCGACATCCCCTGCTCTAACTTTCGCTTTTATCATTTTCTGAATCGCCCTTACAATCTCGTCCTGGCCGCCATAGTCCAGGGCAATATTAAAAATAAATTTAGTGTTATTTTTAGTTTTATCTTCCGCTTCATTTACTTTGTCGATCAAAGTCTTGGGTAATCTTTCCTTCCTACCCAAGTGAACAATTCTCGCACCATCTTTATTTGCCTCATCAACATTATCATCGATAATTTTACCAATAATTTTCATGATCCATTTGACCTCCTTTTCGTTTCTCTCACGCCAATTCTCAGTTGATAAGCCCCAAAAAGTGGTCGTGTGAACTCCAAGGTTTCTGGCGGCACGAATTAGTTCCATCGCACGCTTGGCACCGGCCCTGTGGCCCTCAATCGGATCTAACCCCCGGGCTCTGGCCCAGCGCCTATTACCATCTGGGATAATGGCGAGATGATCGGGAACAACCGTACCTTTTGGAAGAGCCAACAACTTTTCTGTCATTAATAGTAATAATTAGTATAACATGCCTCATCTCAAATCTCTTATTACCTCGCGCCTACCAGCTAAATAATCTTCAACCGCCGCCTGATTTCCAGGCCGCAAGTTAGACCCCCCATTTACAAATTCATTAATTGAAACCCAAGCCACATTCAGCACGTCGTCGGGTCTAATAAATGACCAATCAGGTTCAGCCACAACATTAGCAACTAAAGCAAACCCAACTATGCCCGGAATTGTATATTGACCCAGTAAATAATCTATTTCAATCCGATAACCCGTTTCCTCCAGAACTTCTCTTAAGGCTGCTTGTTCTGGTGTTTCTCCAAATTCAACGTGGCCTGAAGGAAAAGTAAGCATCCCCACTTCTTTGCCAATATTTCCATCAGATGTTGCTTCTTGAACTACAAGAACTTTATCTGGTTCAGTCGAGTGCCTGATAATCACCCCTACTCCCCAGGGTAAGGCTTGGTCGGCTTCTCTTTTTTCTTTATCTTTATTCATTTTATAAGCGTACCGTGATGAGAACCGATCAATAGTACATCAAGAAGCTCATTTTTTCTACTTCCATTGATAATCAGCGATGGAATTCCACTTTTGGCCAGTTTTATAGACTCCTCAACTTTGTGCAACATTCCACCCGTGACGTCTATGCCCTCTGTCTTGCCAATCAATTTCTTAACTTTGGGAAAATCTTTTGTCATTATCATCGCGATTGTCTTACCTTTATGATCGTAGACGCCATCTGTTTTACTACAATAAATGACTCTCTCAATCTTGTAATATTTACCCAGCTGTAAAGCCAGAAAGTTAAGAGTTTTTTCAGTTGAAAAATCAATCACTCCTTTTTGTAAATCAAAAATCGCTCCCCCATAGACCACCGGCAGCATGTCCAGCGTGAGCAACTTGAGTAGCGGCTCCAAAAAAACTTTATTCAGCTGCTTAGTGTCGGCAAAGATGAAGCTTGAAGGATGAAGGGTAAAAGCATTTTCGCCTGCTTTTATAAGCTCCTGGACTACTATTTGATTTAACCTTACGGTTGCCTCTTGCAATTGGGCCAATCCTTTATAACTAGTCGAGTTTTTTAATCCGTTAATTAAATCGTATTCTTCTGAAACAAAATGCGTAAACGAACCCCCGCCATTGCCAACAATCAGTTTTGCATCAACTTTCCCCTGGGCCCGGTGAATTTCTTTTGCTAGACGTTTAATGACATCCAATTTTGCCGTAAAAGGTTTTTTCTTATCTGTAATCAGGCTACCCCCGAGTTTAACCAATATTAAAGATTTTCTATTTTTCATCAAGGTATTCTAACATCTGCCCGACCACTACTCCCAAATCTCTCTCAAATTCTCTAAACCCCAGCCAGCTAAGATCATCTGCGTTTCTTATTCCATTTGGTTTACTGTTTGTCTCAGTTGGATGTATAGTCGCCGGTACTCTCTGTTCTCGTGCACCTAGCCTCAAAGCAGCTTCGAACGGGCCCATGGTAATCCGGCGGGCTTCCGCGGTCATGGTATACTGTTAGTCAGGGAAATGATTCCTAGCCCACGTGTTATACTGAAACCGGCGTGGGCCTGCGCCGGTGCGGAATTACGTCTGTCAAACCTGATTGCGGGGGTTCAACTCCCCCCAGGTCCACGCCTCTCATCAAACCAGGGATTGACATTTCTGGTTTTTCTTGATACATTATCATTAGACAAACGTGATTCTGATGCACTGGTGTGCAGATGGTCAAAGAACCACTCGCAAGGGTGGTTTTTTGTTGGTAAAATAAATAACGAATGACAAAAACTCACAAACCCGCGCCGGAGCCGTTTCATAATGCACATTGTTGGTCATCTTGAATCTGGATCACCCACGATCCGTGGTCTAACTTCTCAAAATTCTGTTGAGGGCCTCCTCCTGGATATGAAGTGCAATTAAAGCCTACTCCACAGCCGTTTGAGGAAAAGGGTGTCCCTTCGCTAAACCCCCTCGCTACTATACTATTAGTCAAGTGGTTAAAAATTCAACACAAGTGCCCTGGCAGCGCGCTTGTTTATCTATTCAAACAGTGTCATAATACGTCCTGTTATCATAAATCTAAACTCTCTAAAGTAGAGTTTTTTAGTTATATGCTGGACAGAATTACAACTGAAGCTAGATCCCAAACAGAAGCATGGGTAACCGAACCCGTCAGAAGTTATATTGTAAAACCAAGTACAATACTCGCATTAGCTTCAGAAGGTGAAATAGGAAGCTTAACCCATGAACTCATCAGTACTTACCAGTCTTGGCAAGAAAGTTGCATTGCCAATCGAGACGCCCACCTTCTAAACCTAAAATCTCTGCGCTCAGGCACAAAAAATGGTGTCACCCCGGAACAACTTCATCAACTCCAGCTAATTACTGAACAAGCCTGGAACAACGTAATTACCGAGCTCCCAGTTCCAATTATTCTGCCCCTTGCTCAAGTCGACGTTAATACCCTCTCTTGGTCTAACCAAGAATTTAACATCCGACAAGAAAAACTCAGAGAGCTAGAAAATAATGGTCGGTCAGCCATCTCCTCGCTTGAAGAGTATGCCTTAAATCTAGAAAGCGCGGCCGACGGTTTAATAGACAAACAATCCATTAGAGACCAAGTACGCGAAGCACGAGAGAAAATGCGTAATTTGGCAAATGCTCCCAGACACCAAAGAATCATAAATCTTGATCAGTTCATTGAAAGCGACCAACACTTAGAATTCATTCTCGAGCACTTAGCCAGAAAAATTAAAGACTATGAATACCAGGTACAAGAACATCAAGTTCCACTAAACCCATTTAATTCTGGAGCGCTTCAGAAAGAAATAAACGAGGGACCATGGGACAGCAATGTAGAATTTATTTTTTATGCCCCCAACGCTCTCCATTTGGCAGAACTTATAAAAGAAGAGATGGCAGCTGGAAACTTGCAGCGTGATGAGGTCTACGAGAATTTTCCGCACTATTTAGCCACGATGCAAAGAGAGCTGGCAGCGCACATTCTTGAAAGTTACATTTCCGAATTTGTTACACCAATTATCGAAAGTCACCTTCAAAAGTTGGTCGGTGAAGACCCAGACATCAAGACAGATTTACCTTCTCACGAAATTATCTTAAAAGAGTTAACAAGAGTTATCAAAGACACCGGCTGCGTAATTGGAGTTGTTCCCCCAAATCTTCAAACTCTTGACGAGGTAGTTAAACCACTATTGAAGCCTGATGACCAAACAAATCACAAACCCCGAAGGTTCCCTTTTAATTTCTTCAGGTAACTAATTGTTTGATTGGAGCTTTATCGGTCATGGTATACTGTTAGTCAGGGAAATGAGGAAAAACCCATACAAACCTGCGCCGGAGCCGTTTCAGGTTATTTACAAAAAATTGGCTTTACCCCTGACTAAATTCATCGTCAAGCGCGTAGGCGGTGACCAGGACGCAGTCGAAGAAGTTTTCTCCCGTACACTTGAAGCTGCTTGGAAAGGTTGGAACAGTTTCGAACACAAAAGTACCTACTTTACCTGGCTTTGCCGGATTGCTCTCAATAAAGCCGCAGACTATTACCGCGATCAGGTCAATGAGCGCTCTCGTATCATCACCCCAACTTTTAAGCGCTTGGCCGAGTACAAAAGCAGCGAGCTCTCACCCGAGGAATACTTAGTCTTAGAGGAACTCAAAGTCGGGGTTAATGACTGCCTGAACCTTTTGCCCTACAAAACTCGCCGCCTTCTGTGGCTTAGATATTGGAAAGAACTGACCTTATTCGAGATTGCCAAAATGATGGGTATCAGTGAGCGTGCGGTTGAGGGTAGGCTTTATCGTGCTCGGGCAACCATGGAAGAGATTATCACTTTAAGTGGAAAAGTAACTGTTGCGGCAAATACCCGGGGAGCCCGCCAGGGCTGATGCACTAGGCGCCAGAGCCACTCCAAACCAGCCTCAGCCAGCCAAGGCGGTGGCAACTTAGCCCGGCCATTAACATAGTCAAGAGCTCCACCTACCACCATAGCACCACCAATATCCAAAGTCTTCCAGTTTTCAGCAAGCCATTTTTCTTGCTTCGGAGCACCAAAAGCTACAAATAAAATGTTTGGTTTAAACTTATTGATCCTTTCGACTGTATCTTTCTGTGAGTTAATATCAACTTGTGCTACAGGTTCTCCGTTTTTATTTAATCTTGGCCCTGCTGCCGATTCGATCTCCACTTTTTTGAAAGTGCGCTCTAAAACTTCTTGTGCTTCACTTGCACCATCATCACCCAGTAAAAAGATCTTCCATCTTTTCTTGTTTGCCAGTTTGACTAACTCCAAAAATAGCTCGCGTCCCCGAACTGTTGTTCTAGGTTGGGAATATCCCAGTACTTTGGCTGCCCAGACTAAACCGGCGCCATCCGGTAAACAAATGTCAGCATCATTTAGAATTTTTGACAGCTTTTGATCCTTTTGTGCGGCTAAAATGATCTCCGGATTGGGCGTAACAATCAAAAATTTATGCCGCTGCCGCTCTGCTGCGTCGAGCCAAGCGCGTACACTTATTAGCACTCTGGCTGTGTTAGTGCCATCGACGCGGATTTTTAGAATTCTAGTGTAATTTTCGGACATTTTTATGTTTTTAGCCTCAAAATTTTTTTACCACTCCCCCACCGGCCAACCCATAACAAAGTTATGGGTTAGAATTTACAATTTTTAATTTACAATTTTTAATTAATTCGAACAAATTATTTAATCAACTATCCGAGCACGATTTGACTATCTTTTGGTCGTTACTGACCGACGCCAAAGCTCAATATTCTCTAAAACTATACCCGTTCCTTTGACGACACACAGCATCGGGTCTTCGGCGACGTGAGCCGGGACACCGGTTTCCTCTGTCATAAGCTTAGCGAAATTTCGTAAACTTGCCGTCCCCCCACTCATCACTATTCCTTTGTCAATAATGTCCGCTGCCAATTCCGGCGGCGTATCCTCAAGAACACCTTTAACTGCCCCAATTATTTGTAAAAGGACTGGTTTTATAGCCTCTGTAATTTCAGTAGAAGTGATTCGGATACTTCTTGGGAGGCCAAAGACTTGATCTCTACCGGAAATTTCCATATTTTCTTCTTTTTCAAGCGGGGTTGCTGAACCAATTTTTATTTTCATATCCTCCACGCTTTGGTCCCCCACAATCAGGTTATGTTTCTTCTTCATATATGCCTGGATAGCCTCGTCGATTTTGTTACCAGACACCCGCACACTCTGGTGGACAACCACCCCACCTAGGCTAATGACAGCCGCTTCGGCACTTCCTCCACCCATATCAACGATCATATGGCCTGAGGGGGCTGAAACAGGGATGTTAGCTCCAATTGCTGCTGCCAGGGGCTCCTCAATTAAATAAGCTTTACCTGCACCAGCTCCAATCGTAGCGTCCAAGGCTGCGCGGCGCTCTACCTGCGTACAACCTGCGGGCACACAAACCATTACCTCTGGCTTAATGAAACGTGACGAACCCCCCACCTTATTGATAAAGTATTTGAGCATGGCCTCAGTCACCTGATAGTCGGCAATTACCCCCTCCCGCATTGGCCGGCTGGCAATAAGTGACTCCGGTGTCCTGCCTAGCATGCGTTTGGCATCCTCACCTACAGCCACTACTTTATTGTCTTCTGCCGAGACGGCTACGACTGTCGGTTCGTTGGTGACAATGCCCTCTCCAGCCACCCAGACGATGGTATTGGCTGTTCCCAGGTCAATAGCTATTCGTTTTCTCCACATAGTCAGGTATAATATATCACAATGACAAAGGTAAGAATCATTGTTTTTATTATCACTGTCATCGTCCTAACCATTTTCGGGACATTCGCAGTTTACTATG
>MGGO01000012.1:0-334 GCA_001792465.1 Candidatus Woesebacteria bacterium RIFCSPHIGHO2_01_FULL_44_10 | reverse complement strand
TTTTGACACCAAAACCCTCAAATTCACGCCCAGGGGGCTTCTGGTTATCAATTCAAACCCAAACGGAGCTCAAATTTTCATCAACGGTGAGCTTGAAACAGCCACAAATGCCACAACTCGCATTAACCCTGGAGTTTATGATGTTGAGGTCAGAAAAGAGAGCTTTTTAACCTGGAAAAAGCGGCTAACGGTCGAAAAAGAGATTGTGACCAAGGCCGACGTTGATCTTTTTCCACAAGCAGCTTCGCTTTCACCATTGACTTTCTCCGGTGCGGCCAACCCGGTCGTTTCGTCAGATAGGAATAAAATCACTTACAGTCAACCCAAGGCGGGG
>MGGO01000011.1:7849-14061 GCA_001792465.1 Candidatus Woesebacteria bacterium RIFCSPHIGHO2_01_FULL_44_10 | reverse complement strand
TTACCACAGACCACACATTGGTCTTGGCATGAGACCGCCATTAGAAAGAACTTAGTGCCGTATATTTACGGAAACATACCGACTTAAGCCGTGAAAACAAAGCATATTGTCATCACCACAAATCTCTATCGCCAAGCCACCAAATCAAGAAGCGACTTCGACCACCCCAGCGGTAACAACAATCTTTACCAGAACCTTGATCCTCGGCTCGCAACCAGTATCGCCCTCCAGGAGCTTCCCGCCGGTTGGCAGCTTTCCTGGCACATTATCATCACTCAGCCCAGCCCAGTGAGTAAAAATTCGCTCAACAAAATCAAAGAACATATCAAAACCGCCGGCCAAAAAGCCGAGATTAAAATTTTTGCTTTCGAAAACATCCAGGGCATTCACGAGATTAACCCCAAGCTTTTCAATCTCACGACCTATCCCGGCACGAGAAACACAGCTTTTGCCCTGGCTAACCTTGACCGGGCTGATATTTTGATTCAAATTGACGCCGACGAGGAGCTGCCGCCAAATTACTTATCAACTGTTATTCAAACTCTGGAGCAAAATCCGAGAATTAGCGCCCTGGGGGGTTTTTACCTGGAAGAAGGCCGCCGCGTCTCCCCGCTGGCTGATCCGCTTGAGTCCTGGCCCAAGTATTCGGCCATGAACGTTGATACCACTGAAATCACCGCCAATGACAAAGTTGCCCCCAGCTACTTCGCCAAGGGGGGCAACCTAATCGTTACCAGAAAATTTTACAAAAAAATGTGTTTCCCAACTGCCATTCCTCGTGGTGAAGATTTTGCCATGATTTTGCGTGCTTGGCTCACTTACTACAACGGCAATAAAAAAGCCGGTATCAAAGCCAAAGATCCAATCTTTAAATTCTGGGTCAACCCCAGCCGCGACATGGCGATCATTCATCACACCCACCACGCCGCAATTAAAAACTTCCTTAATTACCTCGAGAAAAATTTGGAGCGCTTCGCTATTGAAACAAACACTATTAAGAATCAAAAAGGGCTTTCCCCTAGACAATTAAGAAGTGATTCTACCTACATTGGTAAGGTAATTTTCATCCCAAACTTTCCAACTATAGTCCAAACCATTTATGCCGAGTTGCACAAAAAGGCCCGGAAAGGGACTTCAATGATTACCAATCCGGTAGTCGTTTCCTTGCGGGCCGCAACCGCCGGCCCGGAAAACGGGCCAACCTACACCAAAGCACAAATTGAAAATTCAAAAATAAGACTTATGGCTCATTGGGAGAAAATCAAAGAAAGAAACTATTGGAGGCAGTTTCAAAAGGAGCAAGCCGAGTATATTGAAGCGCTTAAGTCTGTCTCCCGGCTAGGCCGCCCAAAACCATTGGCAAATTAAGAAGTTTTCGCTGCAACGGATCAAGTACCATCCCTAAAGCCTCAAGAGTTACTGCCCCCAAAAGGTTACTGTCACCTTTTTCACCAAAAATTACCGGCGCGTGACCCGTCTCACCACCGTATTCATAAACCGCGCCCCCTAATTGTCTTTTTATAAACTCACCGTTTGCAAGAGTAAATTCTTTCTCAGAACTGGGTTTTATTCCCAGTTTACCAAGAACCTCTTGACCAACCACTGAATAAACCGCTCCAGAATCTACTAAAAAATCCACTACTTGCCTGTTGTGCGGCTTGGCCGGATTACTGACAGTAATTTTAAGTTTAGTTAAGCCCATGTGGTAACAATTATAGCATTGCCCGTAAATCAATCAATAAGTCGGTTCCACTGGTCCAGCCTTTGTGACATTCTTACCGTTGACCGGAACCCCCAACACCCAGCCGATGGTATTGGCAACAGAAACACCGACACGCAAACCGGTGAAGCTGCCCGGCCCGGTTACCACCTCCACCCCAGTTACGTTTTTAATTTTCTTACCCTTTTTCTTGAGCAACTCGTCAATAAAAGACAAAAGCATCTGGGCTTTTTGTTTTTTAGAATCAGCCTCAAAGCGTTCACCATCAAACCCAACAATAATGCGTTCGGAATTACTGGTATCGATAAATAGTTTCATTTTTAAGCACGCGTACGATAAAACTGCCTATGTACCCTGCTCCACCCGTCACCAGTATCCTCTTCATTTTTATTGACAAGTTTGCTATAATAAACTCAAACCGAGCCGAAAACTGACCGTATAGGCATGCGTCCTATCTGGGACTAGGCTCTTCCACCCCCTCGGGGGTGGTTTTTTTCCCTTGGTGTCCTGACCGGTCTCGTCAACGTAACAGTAGATTTTTTCAACCGAAATCTTTTTCATCTAATAGTTATTCCCCGTTTGTTCTTCCCTTCACTTTCAAACTGTATCCAAATAACATCTTTTGGCAAATGGTCATGAATTTTTTCTGCCCATTCGATGACCACTACGTTATCGGGATTGTCCCAGATTTCTTCTACCCCCAAGTTTTTTACTTCTTCCCAGACGTTGTCTTCCAGTCTGTACAAGTCGAGGTGGTAAAAGTGGTTGTAGTTGCGCATTAAAATAAACGTTGGGGAGATAATTCTTTGCTTGACTCCCAAACCCTTGGCCAGGCCTTGGACAAAGGTCGTCTTTCCACTTCCCAAATCCCCCACCAATGCAACCACCTCCCCACCTCTTAATTTATTTGCAAATTCTTGGCCAAATTTTTGAGTTTGGCTGGCGCTTTGGGTAGTAACTTCCATACTATATGTATTGCAAGCAGCGCCCCTATTGTATCAAAACCGACATCCCGCAAGCGAGGTTCACGCCCCGGAGTAAAGCTTTGGTGCAATTCGTCGGTCAAACCATACAAAACCGCCAAGATAATAGAAATCGCCGCGGCTTTCTTGCGACTCACGCCGCTATTGGTAAATCCGCGGTACAAAAGAATGGTAAATACACCGTATTCAATAATGTGGGCAGTTTTTTTGACAATAAAATCCTGCCAATAGATTCGGCTCGCCGGTGTCACCGGCCGGGTGGAAAACAAAAAAATAACTCCTGCCCAAGCAAGCGGCGGGAGCCAATATTTAACTAATTTCTTCTGGAAAATTTTTTCGGTCATGAAAAAACAAATATGCCGCTCCACCTATCATACCAACTCCGCCAACTATAAATACACCCGCAATAATGGGAAATTTCTTTCTTTCCTTCTCCTCTTCCTCCGGCGTCGGTTCGGGCGTCGCCAATTCCTCCCTTAAGCCCAAAACCATTTCTTCCTGATCCTCATCCCCTTGGTCATCGGAAGCAGAACTTACCGTTGGCTTAGGAGTAGCTTTAGCGGTAGCTTTTGGTGTTGGCGTGGGAGTTGGAGTAGGTGTAGATGTAGGCGTCGCCGTGGCCGTGGGCGTGGGAGTGGAAGTGGGAGTAGGAGTTGGGACAAAACATGGCTGACCAGAAGCATTAAGTGTATTTTTAGAACTATTGGCTAAGACTATCAACGAACCATCCCCATCCGTTTCTCTACCAATTGTAATTCCTTCCGGAGGTGCACTTGTGTATGGATACTCCTCTACAATTGATAAACTTGAATTTAATAATATAACCGAGTCCGCCGAAGCGCTATTCCAATTAAAATTACCACTCGAAAATACCATACAGTTTTTAGCGGGTAAAACCGTACTCGCGGGAATAGTATATTTCTCACTTGGGCTAGCGCTGTCATCGATAACCCAACCTGAAATATTTTCTTCCGAATTTCCCTTGTTATACAGTTCCATCCATTGTCCGCTCGAAGGATTAATTTGAAACTCATTTATCACCACCTGCGCGGTTGCGGTAGCGGGAAAAGTAAAAAGAAAAAGTAAGACTACAATAATACGTATTAATATAGTTTTGGGTAGCATGGGTTATTTGTAAGTTAAGTCATTTTATATCATTTATTTGATACCGACTAGACGTTTAGCATATAATTCACAAATTAAGATGGCTAACGACCATGAGCGACCACTTCTCTTATACCCTGTCAACAAGGCGGCAGATTGGGTAGATGATCATCCAGTTGTTTCAAGACGAACAGTTCTTGGTTTATTACTTTCCGCCTGGGGACTCTGGGCATTTGATCGTGTCAAATTCGTTCTTGAGGCAACTAATACTTGGGAAAAATTATGGCTTCTGGGAGCCCAATACGAAGAGCCGAAAATCCGTGAGGAAGAAATCAAAACTGTCGGAAACGTCAGAACTATCAACACAAGTAGCTACTACGAAATAGTCCCTGTATTACCAAACGTTTCTTTAAGTCCTCTCGGCCCGAACACTTTTTCTGAGCAAGCGCAAAATGCTCCATTTCTTTATAACTTTGTGTTTTTAGACAACGGTAAAAGTCAGTACGCAGAAGAAATTAAAAATGAAGCTAATCCATTTTATCTTCGTGAAAACGAATCACAACAGTCGTATGTTTTCACTGTTTTTATGCAAACTCTCGATGAAAACTTTTTTCATTTGAGCCAAGAAGAACAAAAAAACTCCTTAAGATCAACCGAAGCCTATGCCAATGCTGATATTTACGCAATTTTCCGATTTGTGGCCGAGCACGAAAACAATCTTGATAATGTTACAAATGAAGTTTGGGATCAAACCCTTGAGGGATACCGAAGTTATTTTTACAACTTGGAAGACGACAAAAGACCTACTTTCGTTAGAGTTTCACTTCCTTTCAATCACGATGCTAATAATCATTAGCTACCAACGGGGATCTGTATAGGCTTTCCCTCCCTCGCGTGGGCCACCACCCAAAACCACAACTCGAGTTGTGCCATCTGGATCATGCCTAACATTTGCTACAATCCTGATCGAGGGCTTTGGTTTTAAGCGATGAGTAATTATTCTGTCCCCCCACCCAATCGGCTCAGCCAACAGAAGTGTATTAGCTATGAAGGGGTTGGTGGCTAAAAGATACATCACGCTTCTCAACTCTCTCGCAAACGATTCTGCGTGCTCCCGGGTGGTTTTATCGCTCAATTCTAAATCAGCCGCTCTGAAATCCGGATTTTCAAGAACCTTACCTCCAGGTAGCTCGACGATTACTTTCGTTGACCGAACATTCTCGGTTGTTGCCGAAACCATTTGTATCTCCTCTTTCCCATCTACTCCAGCAAAGGGGAGGGCCAGATATCTTTTGCCAAAATTAACTTGGATCCCATATTCGCCCCACCAATCAGCCAAATCAGCTCGAACATGGCGCTGCACTAATCGGCGAAACGGATCAGCTTGCTTGCTTTTAAAATCCCACCTCTCGCGGCGCGCCAAATAACCGGCGACATTAATAAGTAATTCCGAATAAACTCCGGATCCCTCATCTCCCGATTCATAAGCTGCTGCTAAACTTAAGGCGGATTCTTCATTAAAATATGGTGTGCTAGCTAACCACACAACTGCCGCTTCGAGCTGGCTCTTGCTATCAGCTTCTTCAAGCAACCAATCTAAAGCCGTAGCAATTTCCTCTGGTTTTGGCGCTTCACGAACTCTCTGTTGCACCGCCTCTGCCAATCTTCCGATCCGATTGGGGAAAATAAGACCATACAAAAAAGTCGTCTCCCGATCCTTTACGATTTCCGGTTCCAATGCACCCAAAGACTTTTCCTCAAAACGCGTCTGACTCCTTTGAAGCCATTCAACCTCTTCGTAGTCGCCTTGTATGGCACTCATCTTATCCATCATCGCCTGTTGTGACTTGCTCAATCTCTTCAGCCCGTGCTTTTTTCCTAAGGTGCTAAAAATCAAACCGGATTCTGTTTTCACAACTGGAACTATATGACTCAAAATCCTACGAGAGACCACGTATTGTGCCCGATCAAGAATCTCAGAATTAGTTTTTGGCTTAACTCGACGGCCAGCCACCTTGCGGCCAATTATTCTGGCTTCCTGCTCGGCAATTTCTCTTTTCAGGCTACTAATAGCTGTGTTCACTCCAGATATCTCTTGTTCAAGATCATCCCTCTGTAAAGAAATCGCTGCGGCTTTGTCAGTAACATCTCCATTTCCACCTTCTAAAGTGGACGGCAACTTCTCCTCCATAAAAACACGAAAGTTATTAAGAGGCGAAGCCAGATGGGGATACTTCTCCGAGAGATTTTTTATCCGAGTCGCAAACAAACTTTCGGGGAGGGCAACTCGCTCAGCTTCCAACGTTGCCATAGCTACCCATAATAATAGACTAAAATAGCTTTTTCTGCAAGCTAATAATTGACATGTAGGTAGTAGGTGTCTAGGCCTTCTGATTGGGCCACAC
>MGGO01000011.1:0-7835 GCA_001792465.1 Candidatus Woesebacteria bacterium RIFCSPHIGHO2_01_FULL_44_10 | reverse complement strand
AGGGTTCCGCCTTTACAACCGATTGCCCCGCGATATAGTGTCCCCGGTTGAACCGCTTTTACTGTCCAGTCATTGTTGTTGTTAACCATGTCCAGGCCCGTGTGTGGAGCGCCACCATAATATTTCAACTGGCTCGCATAATAGGTCATCCCGTATCCTTGGGTAATTCTAACTGGATCGTTAACCGGCCATTGCCAGGAACCAGAAAATCCGAAGGGTCCATCTGGAGCATTGTCCCAAATAATTCCCTTCGGGGCTAAATAGTTAGCCGGATTCTGGTGGGCGCTATTTTTTACCACTTCCAAGTGTAAATGACCACCACTGGAACAGGCTGATGGGCTGGGGATAATGCTGGCAATTCTTGCCCCCTCAGCCACCGGGCCAACTTGGTTTTCCTGACCCTTCCCGGCAATAATCGCTGATATGGCTTCAATTTCGGCAAGTGCTTTGGATAGTAGTTCCTGGTAGCGCTTTTCGTCATTTCTGGTCACGGAAAGAAGTTGAGCTTTGGCTTCTTTTTGTACTCCCAGAACTTTGGTTTGTTCTTCAAGTTGGGTAGCCAACTCCTCCTGGCTGGTTCTTTCTTCCACATACGCATTTTGGGCTTTTTGCAAGCGAACCAATAAACCCCGGTCTGCTTCCTGAATTTTGGCGAGGTAGCGGAATCTGGAAACTATTTCCGTCAAATCATGACCAGAGAAAGCTAAAAACAGGCTGTCGCCAAAACGAGTCATTTTGTAGGTTTCCACTGCCCGGGAAGAAAAGGCGTCGGTGAGGCTCCCAAGTGAGAGCTCAAGCTGATCAATCCTGCCTCCCAGAAGTAAAATTTTCTCCTCGGTTTGCTTAATCTTAGCTTCGGTCAACCTGATCTGAGCATTGAATTGGGCAATTTGATTTGAAAGGGTATTGGCCTGACTAGACAGTCTTGAAAGCTCTTTTTGGTACTCATCAATTTTCTTGTTGACTTCACAAAGGTTGTCGCATGTCTGAGACAAAACGGAGGTAGGCCTAAACCAAAAGGCTAGTGCAAGCAGGAGTGTGAAGCAAAGCGTTTTTAACCATTTTCCCATTGTTATCGCCTGGCGCGAGAAACTGCAATCAAACTGCCTCCCAAGGCAATTAACACCCCGACAATTAACTCAGCCAAAAAGATTAACCCCAAAAGCAAGAAGAAATCAAGGCTGTTTTTAGGTAAAATCGGAATCGGCGAGAAATAACCAATGATGGAGGGGGTGGCATAAAGAAGCAAGATAAGTGCCACTATCCAACCAATTAACGTACCGATAATGGAGTAAACAATCGCTTCCAAAACAACGGGAGCCCGGATAAAGCCTCCCGTCGCTCCCAAAAGGTCCAGAATCTCAATTTCGTTTTTCCTGGTTGTAATTCGTAAACCGATCACAACCATCAACACCAGAAAAGATGCTCCGGTTAAAATAGCTACCAAAGATATTCCCCCGATTCGAATATACAAAGTCGCCGTTTTCAAATTCTCAACCACGTCATTGAGGTTATCTTCCCCGCCAATGCTGGCCGTGAAGCCAACACTTTCAACAATTGCTTCCTGTTTGATTTCCTCAACCACTTGCCTGGCGTACTGCAGGTCTTTGAGGGAAAACTCTAAGCTGGCAGGAAAAATGGAGGGGCTAACCAATTCAGCCAACAGAGGGTTGTCGCTGGTTGCATCTTTGTAAATGGTAAAAGCTTCTTCTTTAGTCACAAAGCTAATGTCCCCCACCCGCTCATCTCCCGAAAGCTTCCTTTGAAGATTCGTAATCTGCTCCGTCGTGGCTTCATCTTTCAGGAAAGCAATTACTTGTGGCCTGGTTTCAAAGTGAACTAGGACTTGGTTGCTGGCGTAAATTAAAACCGCAAGCAGTGTCGCAATGAAAAAAGTCAGGGAAAGCACACTGACGGCGGCCATGGCCTGGAAAGGCGATCTTCGAATGTAGCTTAGAGCCGTTTTTAAATGCATACTATTTACCGCTTTTTGTGCTTGCCATGCCCACTGTCATGGACCAGTTCACCTTTTTTGAGTTCAATCACCCTTTTATCCATTTTATCTATTATCGCCTTATGGTGCGAGGCAATAATCACCGTTTTACCTTCCTTGTTGATTTCATGAAATAAATCCATAATTGCGTCAGCCGTTTCCCAGTCCAGGTTACCCGTTGGTTCATCGGCAAAAATTACCCTGGGATTTGTGACCAGGGCCCGGGCTAAACTTACCCTCTGAGCCTCCCCCCCCGAAAGCTGGGATGGAAAAAGTTGGGCCCGATCCAAAATACCCACCAGTTTTAAAACTTGATCTGCTCGCTTGACCCACTCCTCCTCGCTAACACCAGCAACAGCCAGCGCTACCTCCACGTTTTCTCTAACCGTTCTTTCAGGAAGGAGCCTGTAGTCTTGAAAAACCACCCCTATTTTTCGTCTGAAAAAGGGAAGTTCTTTTTTTGGAATCTGAGACACCTTGGTTTCGTCAAAAATAACTTCACCGGCGGAAGGATGGTATTCACCAAGCAAAAGATGAAGTAGGGTAGTTTTGCCCGCCCCTGATGGCCCAGAGATGAAAACAAACTCACCGTCAGCGATTTCAAAATTTACGTTGTCAATCGCTTTAATATCACCAAAACTTTTGCTGACATTCTCAAATTTAATCACTGCACCACTTTTACTTTACCAACGTCCATTAGCCAGCTTGCCTTACGGGCAGAAATTGTTTCTCCCCAGACTTTAACCGTCTTGCCTTCAAAGGAGGTCAGATCAATGACCGTGGAGGTCAGATAGACCCAATGAGTCTCCCCACCTTCGCGTTCAAGACGGTGTGTTCCTTCTCCATCAATCCCGCCGGCAACAAGCTTCCCCTCAGCCGAATCCCGGAAAGTCGCTTCGTCTTCAAGACCTGCCTCGGTTTCGGTTTGCTTTGCTCCCGGGGCAGCTTTCTCACCCTTGCCGCCAATGCCAGCCAGGCTGTTACCGGACAATACCCAACCAGTAATTAAGCCCGCACCGACGACCAGAAGTGCTACCACCGACATGATAACCGTACTTCGGGTATCATGCTTTTTAATCGGAAATTTATTGAGGATAGGCTTAACCACGGAAACCACTCCTGCTTGGTTTTGTGTTTGTCCACTCTCCTGCATACAAAATAAATATAGCAGAGATTTATAACAATAAACAAGTAGCTACAATTTCAACTCTGCCTCAACAAACTCATCCAAATCACCGTCGAGGACCGCATCGGGATTGCTAGTTTCAACAGCAGTTCGCAAATCTTTGACCATTTTGTAAGGGTGGAGAACGTAGGAGCGGATTTGGGTCCCCCAGGTTGCAGGGGTATACTCCCCTGAAACTTTTTCCTTTTCTTTCCGTTGCTCCTCCTGATGTCTAGCCCAAAGTTTAGCCCGCAGTAAATTCAGGGCATATTTTCTATTTTGTTCCTGATAACGCTCAGTTTGAGCCGTCACAACCAAACCGGTAGGTTTGTGTCTCAAGCGCACTGCGCTGGAAACTTTCTGGACATTTTGGCCCCCTTGGCCACTGGCTCGAAAAAAATCCCACTCCAGGTCATCTTCTTTTATTTCAATGTCGGGCAGGTCAACCTCTTCAAACTCGGGTAAAACTTCAACCAAGGCAAAAGAAGTTTGGCGCAGTTTATCGGCATTAAATGGGGATTGCCTTACCAACCGGTGCGTCCCGGCCTCGCCTTTCAGATACCCATAAACGTAAGCACCAACGACTCTAAAAGTGATGCTTTTTATCCCCGCTTCTTCCCCGGCGGTTTGATCAACTACTTCCATCTCCCAACCTTTGCGCTCACAAAAGCGCATGTACATCCGCAGCAACATGCTAACCCAATCCATAGCCTCGGTACCGCCCTGGCCGGCGTGAATAGCAACGATGGCGTTTTTAATGTCATATTTACCGGACAAATATGTTTTTAATTTCAGTTTGGCAAGTCTTTTTGCCAGCTTATCCACCTCTGCTTGATCGTCAAGTTCCTTTACGATTTCTATTTCCTCCGCAATACCCTCAATCTCTTCAATTTCTTTCTTAATGTCCCCCAACTTTTGCATTGTCTCCCGCGCCGCTGCCTGGTCATTCCAAAAGTCAGGGTCAGTAGAAGCCGCTTCAAGCTTTTTGGTTTCCTCCTCTTTTGCGGCCAGATTAAGACTTTTAACTATGGTGTCAAATTCTTCAATTACTTCGTCAATTTTTATCTTGACATCACTCATGAGCTTATTTTACCAGCTACGCTGTTAAATTCGAAGAGTCAAGTCGGCTAGACTTGTTTTTACCCCCAAAGCCGTTATGATAATTTTTAATGAGACAGCTCCACGAAATCCAACTTGAAATTCTCAAGAAACTTCTTTTTGCTGACAAACTGCGCTTCACCGACATGAAACCAGATCCAGAAATGGAAAACAATCAATTTACTTTCCATCTAGACCAACTAATCGAATTTGACTATATCCAAAAAGGGCCCAGACATTATTCCCTAACCAGCAAGGGTAAAGAATATGCTAACCGGATGGACACGGACAAGACAAAAATTGCCTTGCAATCTAAAGTTTCCGCTTGGGTTTGCTGCTCCAGGCAAAAAAACGACCAAGCACAGTACCTTATTTACACTCGCCTGAAACAGCCTTTTTACGGCTGCCAAGGATTTTTGTCTGGGAAAGTACGATACGGAGAAAAAATCATCGACGCTGCCAAACGCGAGCTCAAAGAAGAAACAGGCCTGACAGGAGAACCACAAATCATAATGATCAAACATTATCTTGTATATAACAAAAATTACAAAGAGCTTCTGGAAGATAAATTCATGTTTCTTTGTCTTGTTAAAAATCCCAAAGGAAAGTTAAAGGCCAATAATGAAGGTAAATTTGAATGGGTCGGTGAAAAGGATTTAAAAAGGTACGTTACTAACCACTTTGAAAGCTGGGGAGCTTTTGAACAACAAGTCAAAGAGATACAGAATTTTGACGGTCATATCGCCCTGCAAGAAATCGACCACCAAAGCGAAAAATTTTAAATGGGCAAAGAACAGCTTTCAGAAGAAGCCAAAAAAATGTGCCGAATGTGCAATATAAGAGACCGGCATGATAACACTTGTGGTTATTTCTATTCAGAAGAGGAGGCCATTCGTACACAAAACACTCGTGCCGAACGGGGGGTATGTAAACATGTTGAAATTTCGGGACCTCTCAAAAATGAGTTGGCTTTCTCTAACCCACAATTTGTAAAACTCTCTGGCTGGATAATAAAAGAGGGGGATCAATGGGTGTATCGGGGAAAAGCTCCCAGAATAGATGACATTTATGATGATGACCCTACGGAGAGCAAATCTGCGAGGTAACGGAGGCGGCATCGGAGGCATCAAGAGACTCAAACATTTGCAGGACTAATTCGGCCGTGGGTGGCTCGTTAGCCAGGGAAGAGGGAATTTCCTCAGTGACGCCCAGAACGTTGACCAACTTTTCCCGGCCCGACTCGAGTGCAATTTGGACGGGCTTGGGGGCATTCTCCCACCCCAAAAGCTCGGTCAAAATTGTCCGGCCCCCAACCAGAAGAAAGCCTTCGAGAACCACGGTTAAAACAAAGCCAATGGCCATCCAGGCATACCAGCCGGAAAGCGACCAATTCATGAAAAGGCGGCGCAGACGGGCAAGAGTAAGAACCAAGACAAAAAGCAAACCAACAATGGCCGCGGCCTGCAAGTAAGTTGGCTCAAAGGACAAACCACCAATATCATAATGCAGGTTCTGCAAAGGCAATGGGTTCATAAGAATAGTTTACAACGAAGCTGCAGAAGAATCGAGATTCTTAAGGTCCGAGTCGGGAGAGCCAACCTGAGTTTGGTTGATTTCGGCTTCAATTATATCCAAATCGGTAGAATTTGAAATAGGCTCAGGTGTACCGGTCGGAACAGTGCTGGCCGTAGGAAAAGGCAGCCTAAAACCACCAGGCGCCTTCCCTGCACTTTTAAGCAAGTAATATGAACCTGCTCCGGCCAGAACAATCAAAGACCCAAGCAAAATAAGCATTAACACCGGGGCAAAGCCACTATTCTTCTTCATTTTCATTTTGACTGATTAGGTTTCTTAGCTCTTGGAAAGCTGTGTGAACCTCATCTCTTGCCTGTTTGACCAAATCTCTAACTTGGCTCATATCTTCCTTAAACTGAGCCAAAAATGCCTTAACATCCTGCCCTAAGTTGTTTTCGTCACCAATTTCAAAGACATAGTCATTATCGGCCAAACCATCAAGAGCTGCCTGGGCATCAGCAATTGTGGCTTCGGCATTTGCTATTGCCTCATCTACCGCCGTCGTGTCAAGTCCAGACTCGGCTGCCCTCTCGGCTCTGACTTCAAGCTTGGCCAGGATTTTAATTAACCGGGAGAGAATATCGCTCCAATGACTAACCCACTTGGAGAAAACGCTGGTCATGCGTCTATCAAGATTCTCCAGTACCTTCCTTTTTTTCTCGTCTCTTAATCCCTGGAGTCTTGCTTGAAATTCTTCTCGGTTTTGCAGGGAATTCTCAAGCGCGGTCTCACGCCGTTCTTGCAAGTTTTGCCCCGCCTCTTGCCTTAATCTCTCCGCTTCCTGAATTCGGTTGAGGGCCTCCTGGGGAAGTAATTCATCTTCATCAGCCAAAACCGCGGCTCGTACGCTGGTATCAACACCTAGTTTGTTAGGAAGATTAGCAGCTGGGGCAAAAGCGTTGACCGCAACTATCAGAGTTACAAAAAGAGAAGCCAGGCTTTCCATATAATAATATAAGTCTACAAAGTTATAATAAGTGTGTCAATTTCCTGTCGGGCTGGGTGAAGGCGACAAGGTTGGTGTAGGCGATGCTGTCGATGTTGCCTTTGGCGTGGGTGTAGGGGTAGCTGTGATACTGGGCTTGGGTGTGGCACCTTTGCGCATTCCGGTCGTAATTGAAACGTCAACACTCCCGGAGCTGGATGTTCTTGTTTTGACAGTTTTGTAAGTATCCTCCAGAAGCTTGGTTATTTCCTCGACTATACTGTCCGGCAACTTGTCCGAGAAAACCACACTCGTGGCTTCATTGTCCTGGTTGCTGGCATTACCAGCCTCAATTTTTGAATAGCCCAAAGTTTTTAACTTACCCTGTAAAAATCCCGCTTCGCCGGCGATACCTGTGCCGTTTAAAACTTCAATGGAAACTTTCTCCTTAGCCACAGGTTCTGGCGTTGAGGTGGATTCGGGTGTACTTACTGTTTCCGCTCCCCTGATAAAGGGCGTCGGTGTGGGCGTTGCCTCCGGCTCCTGTCTTGATTTTCCTATGAAGTAAATGCCAACCCCAACTGCTATAAGCAGAAGGAAAATGCCAATAACCAATATCCCTGTTTTACCTTTTTTCTTTCTTGTCACACCGGGAGGTGTGGGGGGGTTGGTAAAATTTGATTGCACTTCTTGACCCGTTTCCTGTCCTTCTTCCATTCTGGCCGCCAGTATAAACAGCTAAAATCAACTTGTCAAATTTTTGGCCAAACTCTACCGCGCAAAATCATCGCCTCGACAATTTTTTTGACGGCCAGATAGTAAGCCGACTTCCTAAAAGACAGCTTCTTTGCTAAATGCACTGCCCATACTTGCTCAAAAGCATCCCCCATCTTTTTCCTGAGTTCGTGGTTAACCCTTTCTGCTTCCCACTTATAGCCGTGTAGATTTTGGACCCATTCAAAGTAACTCACCGTAACGCCTCCCGCGTTAACCAAGACATCTGGCAAAACATCAACACCCTTTTTTATCAAAAAGTCTTCCGCTTCGGGAGTGGTCGGACCGTTAGCAAGCTCCAGAAT
>MGGO01000010.1:7975-9665 GCA_001792465.1 Candidatus Woesebacteria bacterium RIFCSPHIGHO2_01_FULL_44_10 | reverse complement strand
TTGATAAATTTCCGGGTTTGGCAAAGTCGTTTGGTTTAGAGAAGATCTTTCGGGGGACGGGAGCAGGGATAATCTCAAATTTGTTTTTCTTTTTCTGGACTAACTTTGGTGTTTGGTTATTGGATAGCTGGGGAATGTATACAAATGGTCTTTCAGGGTTAATGATGTCGTATATTATTGCTTTGCCTTTTTTAAAATACCAATTTATCAGCACACTTGTTTTCGTGCCCTTGGGTTTTACCGTTCTTGAGGTACTTCTTACTCCAGATAGGCGCCTAAATTTGGCGGAGTAAATAAATAGCCAAGGGTTGTTAATGGTGCTATAATGTTTCCAAATGACTAAAGTGACGATTAATAAGTACATTGTAGCTGATCCCAGAGTTTGCCACGGCAAACCTACTTTTGCTGGGACAAGAGTTATGGTTTGGCAGATTCTTGAAATGTTGGCGGCCGGCGAGTCAGCTCAGGATATTTTGGAGGAGTACCCTACTTTAAGTCAGGAACATATCCGGGCCGCGCTGGAATATGCTGGTTCTCTGACTAAGGAAAACTATGTCATCCTCAACCTTGCCCCCTAGATTTCTAATCGACGAGAACGTCAGGATTGAACTTTATCTTTTCCTAAAAAAGGAGGGTTATGACGTCAGAGTTTTATCCAAAGGAGCCCCGGACAGCCTCCTTGTCGAAACCTCAAGGAAGGAAAAAAGGGTTTTGGTTACCAATGACTCAGATTTTAGGTGGTATCCGAATCATAAAATTTACGCAGTTGTTTGGTTAAAGATTCCACAGAATGAAGTAGGGACGTTGATCAGAATCTTTAATAAGTTGATCAAAGCCCTCGAAAGTTTTTCCGGCAAATTAATCATTTTGAGAGAGACTGATTGGGATGAGAAAAACTTGTTCACAGCCCTTGCTTCCCCCTCCCGGAAGAGGTAATTTTTTCTGGTCAAAAATTGGCGGGGGGTGGTAAAATTTTTGGATGAGGCTAAATCTAATTTGGGCTACCATTCTTTCCGAGCTTTTTGTTAATTTGTCTGCGGGTTGGTTTGGTGCGGCAATTATTGTTCCCATTTTCTTTGAGGCCCAAAAACCGAACCTTTTTATATTGACGGGAGACATTTTTGCGGGTATATTGAGTTTAATAATAGCTTTCTTGTTGAGAAAGCTTTCGAGGGAACAAAGATGATTGATATTTGGGACGCTAATGCAAGAGCTTTGATTGCTTTCTCTCTGGTGCTTATTGCCGGTCTGTTGACTTACATCGCCTTTTTCAAAAACCCCCGCACTTCCCCCTCCCGTAAGAAGTAAATTTTACTTTAGTAGCTCTTCCCGACTAATTCCTGCTTCTTTAAGCAGAGAATTCAATGTGCCTTTTGGAATGTCTTTTAAATGAAATGGTATTACCGCGCGGCGATCAGTAAGTGAGTGATACAAGATGATATGACTACCGGTTGTGTGATCTTCAATAAAACCGATTTTCTTTAATTTTCTTAATAGTTGTTTGGACGTTAAGGTTGGAAGTTTAGGCATAGGCAGACAACCTGGCGGAGACGTTAATATTGGAAAAAAAGACTGATTCTTCGGTAGGAATCGGCTCTTTGTGTTTCTCGAGGCTGACAAGATAGCCCTCAATCGCGTCCTTGGCCATTTTTTTAGCCTCGCTTAAATTTTTGCCATAGGTAACGCAACC
>MGGO01000010.1:0-7932 GCA_001792465.1 Candidatus Woesebacteria bacterium RIFCSPHIGHO2_01_FULL_44_10 | reverse complement strand
ATAAAAGAGTGTAGTTTAAAACTTTGGTCATAGCCCCATTCTACTCCCACAAGCAAGTCCTGTAAACAATTACTGTTTTTTCAAAAATCCCCGTACTTCCCCCTCCCGCAAGAAATGATTTTACCCTTTCATTCTTTTACCTTTTTACTCTAATCCGATAGCCAAACATTGGTGGGGGTGGTAAAATATGGGCATGGCAGGAGAGGATAATGAAAAAGGCCTTTTTTATGGCTCGAAGTCGTCAAGTTTTAGGCCTGAATCCGAAATAAAAGGGCCTCCGCGCGACAACTTCCTGGATATTCAAAACGCTCTTAAATTTGGTGGCCTTGACGACGACGCGAGACGAGAACTCCAAAGACAAAGAGAAGAAATGGTTAATAAAGCCGCAGAAGCTAGTCTATTTGACGACGCAAGCATTTCTCTTACGAGCATAATCAAAAGAAGCAATTGGGACAATGTTTATGGCAATATGCTTGGGCAGATAGATAACCTGGAAAGGTCAGCACGTAGATTTTACTCCAGTAATTCTGAGTGGAAAGGTATGGTTGAGACGGTTGTAAGGGGAGCAGCAGCTAAAGTTGCATTAGGAGGCATTCAAGAAAAAGGAATAGGTGCTACTCCAGAATGGCTCAGAGAACATGGTTACATTGGTCTGGACGCTATTCAGAGTTTAAGAGAGAGAGTGGACCAAGATTATATTTATCCTGTGGTTGGAGACGCGCCCGAGCTTTTGGTGGGAGATAATTTAGAAAAACCAATTGTACAACCTGGGCCTCAACCGGCAGATATTATAAGGCAGCAACAACAACTAATAGATCAGTTAATTCAACAGGCACTTCAAAACCAAATAACCCCAGCTGCATTAAGAGAGGCAATGGGACAAATGAATCCAGAAATGCTGCGGCAACTATATAGAAAGGCCGAAAGGGCAATGGTACAACTACCCGATGCAGAGGTACAGCTGCCAACCTTTTTACTTGCTGAAGATGTGCCAGAAAGTCTGATTCTTGAATGGCAGGCGCGTGTTCGGTTAGCCAATGCCTGTGCATATCAGAGAGCCGCCCCTTCATTCAAGGACTTGTTTCCCAACAAACCCGCGCAAGAAATTACCAATGCTCAGACAGAAGCTCTTCTAAATAAGGAGGGGGTTTTAGAAGCAAAGTCTCTGGTTACCATCATTTTAAGAGACAATCGTAGTCTTAGAGATGTTCTATTGGGCGGTGACAATGTGTACCAAACGGAAAAACTTCTGATTGCTGGGGGAGTTGCTTCTGAAGTAGCACGAAGTTATTCTGGAGAGATTGCCAGGAACCTTCCAGTTGGTGACAGTGTATATGCCTTCAAAGAAGGTAGACATTTTGAAGCATTTTTAAAAAGTTTGTCATATTGGTTAATTAAAAACAGGAACCTGAGTTTAGAAGATGCGTCTGAATGTGCCTCTATCGCTTGGAACTTATCCTATCTTGCAGGCGAACCTTTTTATTACGATAGTGCGGTTTTCCAAGATGAGAAAGTTGGCAGAGCTTCGCCAACAGTAACCCAGTTTAAGTCTCTTCCGGCTTGGATGATGTATCATCCACTTGAGAGGTTGGATACAAAAGTAGTAAAGAGCGGGAACGCGTGGGGAATTTTAGGCCCGTGGGCATACAATAGATACAAAAGGAGTGGTGGGAGATGGTCTCCTTATGATGCCAATTTATTACCAAAACTGTTACTTGAGAACGCCTTTTCTCACCCCAAGCATTCGGTAGATGGTAATGACGAGAAGTTTAGCGACATTTTTTATACAAACGGAACTGCCCTAATCCGAAACCCTAAACTATCCAGAGAGCAATTGAGAAAGCCAGAATTCTCTGGAATGGGTGAAGGTATTTTTTCAGCACACCAATTTTTACAAGTGAGTTCGGCGATCACAGTTTTCTCAGTTATTAATAAACCGTCAGAGTTTGATAAAAATTGGGTCGCTCTTAGTGATGCATACAGAGATTTAGAAGTGGATTTGCATTACAGGGAGAACATACTCAAAGGGCTTTATGGTCTTGATCCGAAGAAAAATAAATTTGAGCCAAGATCTGGAATTTTAGAATATGGCACGGGGTATCGTGCTTTCAGAGAGGCTGTTCTCAAGTACGACCCGAACCATTTTAATTAAAGATTTCTGATTATTTTGCTAAACCAAGAGCTTTCAAAATTTGTACGCGGGTCGGAGGAACGTAAGTTCCTCCTGGAGGTACTCCTGCGGTTGCACCCCTCTCTGTATCCGTAACGTATTTCTGAGTGAGTGCAGCACCTACTAATTTCGCGGGCCCGAGAGCTTGGCCAATAGCTGTTCCATAAGCAAATGGTTGTCCTTTGATAATTGATTGTATCAGTTCGTTTGATTTGGGAATAATCATAAACATTACAAAGCCAACACCCGCCATAATCAAAGCGGACATCAGCTGTCCCCCTCCACCAAGCAAAGGTGGCCACTGAGAATTGGTGCCGGCCTCAAGAAGTGCGAGGCCGAAAGATGTCTGGTTTGAGACTGTTACGCCCAATGTGGCCATGGAAGAAAAAAGAAAAACCAACGAGAATAAAGATAACAAGCTAGTTACAATGAATACTGCCAAGTTGGATACGTAAGTTCGGGTCCAAGTGCCAAAACCAAAGGCGGGAGTTACGGTTCCCAAAATGATATAGAAAGGTGCGATTATTGTTAAGATTAATGCGTTTGCATAAGCCTTGAGTAAGGCCCAAAGAACTCTAACAATTGCCCAAAGAACAACGATAAAAATCACGGCCAGTACTCCAAGGGCAATAACCCCTCCAACTCCGCCAATTGCAAAGCCAATGATAACTATTGGTAAAGCCAGGGTAAGAATGATAGCAGTAAAAATAGCGGCGCTCAAGGCAAAAATTCCCCCCTTGACCCCCGCGCCGGTTAAAAAACTGAAAATAAGGGTGGGATTGGCATTGGCAAAAAGAGGAGAAACAGACAGACTTATTAATCCATAAACAACGTACATCAGATCAACCAAAAATCCGGCGATAGCATAAGAAAAAGTGATGAGGATAATGGCAAAGATTACCTTGGGCAGTGCGGATTGGACAGTAATTACCACTTGGGGTGAGATTTTAACCCGGAACATGATCATGAAAGCCATGGCAATTATGGCTACAACCAGTAGAGCGTAGCTCGTGTTTCTCGAAAATCTCCACAACGACAAGATTGGCACGAGGCCTTGGAAACCAAAGCCAGTTTGAGCTTGTGCCTCAGGGATCAAATTTAAGTTGCTGATTTTACTGACAGCATCAGCGATAGAGGAAAAAAGTGATGGTTCACGGGGGGCCACGACCGAAGCCAATAAAGAAGAGTTGTTGGTTGGCTCAAAAGCGATAAAGATATCCCAAAGTTTATCGAAAACAGCGCCAACACATTGAGGAATAGTCAAAAGCTCGTCTGGTATAAGAAGATCTAGCGCCGAGGTTGGAACTTGTTTTAGAATACAAACTCCAATGTCTGGTCCAAGGACTAAAGTTAGAGGTAGTGAGAGAAATGTATATACAACCCAGGTTACCTGGGCAGCTGTATAACGTTCGCCAAAGATTTCATTCTTGTTACTTGGATCATAAGCTTTTATATACCATTCATAGGGTTTAGGTGCATACCACTCTTGCGCGCGAATTGGGCTGGGAGCGTAGTTGATAAACAAAAAAACCGTCAGGAGAAAGGAGATGAGAATTTTTTTGAGCAGTTTGGGCATGGTTTATTTTTGGTTATTAATCTCGATAAATTTTAAGAAATGTCGGGCATATTCGGCAAATTGTTCTATGGCAAGAGGGATGTATTTATAGATCTCATTTTCGTCTATCTTCAGGTAAACATGAATGGCTAAATTTCTAAAATCAGGCATTTTTTCAGTTTTTTTGGCAAATTCTTGAGGTATAACTTCAACCTCTGCTAGTGAGGTGATGATATCTTTGTAAGTTTTAACTCCTCGACCAAAATAGTAAGACAGAAGATGATTGCCGATGTCGCAAATAGCCTCAATTCCCATGATCAGAGCATAAAGAGCAGCGTATTGTAGGGTTTTGTCTGCAAAAAATTCCTCACGTGAGGCAAGATTAATTTCTTTAAGTTCTTGAATGGCTTCGTCGATTTTAGCCACTCTTTCGTTGATCGTTTCTGTTGATGGATCAAGCTGTTTGGTATTCATGGGTGACCCTTTCTTTAACCGATTGCATAAAAACCTGACGCAAATACCTCGTGTCTTCGTAATCCTTTAAGGCTTTTGAAGCAAACTGGTGGTTGATGTTCATTTCAGCTTCGTAGAGTAGTTTACCATCAGTGGCAACAAGATGTCTTAAAAGCGGTGGGGCTTGATTGAGGATCGTCAAATCTGCGTCGGGAAAAATTTCTTGTAAGTCAGATAAGATATCAAAAGCAAAACCCTTCGGTTCTTTACCCGCGGCAAACAAAACCGCGATATCTGTATCTGACAGCGGGCCTTTTTTACCATGCGCGGACGAACCGAATTGATAAGCCAGGACGACTCCGTGCTTTTGAAAAACACTGACTAATTTTTTTTGCTTCATAAGTTTATTTTAGCATAGATTAACTATTGACACCCGTTAACATAATCTTCGACCGCATCGCAGTAGCTGCAGCCCGGCCCCCATTTGTCACGGCCTTGGGTAAACTCGTCGGGTTGACAGCTGTCGACACCATAATAACGGCCGGCAATTTTTAGTTCATCCACGCCAACAAATCCTCCCGGGACAGGATTTTGGGGATTTTCCAGGAAATTAGCACAGTGTTGTGTAGATAGGAGGGTGCAATATTTTTTGTGTAACAAGGTTCGCGCCGCAATCTCCATCGCGTCTTGCAGATCACAACGGTCAAGTGATTCGGATGGGCTAACTACGTAATCATAGGCAGTTTTGGTAATGGCCATCGGGCCACAAGCGTCGTTGTCCACACAGGGGCAGTTGGTGTTAGACAAGCCCTTTCCTGTTTCAATGGCCCAGATAGCGTCTAAAAACCCGGCCGGGACATTGTATCTGGCGGCCATTTGATTTACGAATGGCGTTGACCTCCTGGCTTTTTGTTCTGATAGATCAATGCAGACGGTGCATTCTGACGGAGCCGGTGATGTACTGGGGAGACCGGGACCAATCGCAACAGCTGTAGTTAGAGGATTGAGAGCCTTTTGGATACCCTGGAGGAAGTAGTCGTAAATACTTCCCAGATGGGGGAAGAAGAGTTGAGCTGAAGAGCCCGGGCGGCTACCCTGGGGATCGCCGGCCAGAGTTTGCTCGGCCCCGGAAGTATAATTGGCGGTGGTAACCCCGGGGAGATCCTCGATCTCTTCGACCGGCGCCCCCGGCCCGACTTGGGGGAACATGCGTTTAAAAATTGAAAACGAGCCACCAACAAACCGTTCCCACATCTCCTCTGCTTTAGGTGTTTTGGTAAAAACCGTCATGGCGACGATTGCCGGTTTCTCACACGGCGGAGATTTTTCAAGCTGTTCCCACATACAATCATCTTCACTTCCTCCATCATCGCGGCATTGATCATATTTTTCTCCGTTGATAGCGTACTCGCACGAGTATTTGGCATCAAAGGTTAAATCGCCGCGAATGACGCCCTCTCGGTTAAAGTCTTCCTCTCCATACAAATCGTCGCCGGGGTTGCTGCGGGTATCCACTATCTCACAGCGTTGGGGGATTTCACCGGCATTTTCCAAAATTTCAATCTCCTCTATGGTTTGATAGCCCAGGCCTCCACTAAAGCCCGGTTCACCTTGTGGAGCAAAAGTCCCTTGCAGGATGTTGGCCAGCTCGACGTTTTCCTGGGTGTGGGCGAAGTACAGTTCGTCGCGGGTACGGTAGTCGTCCGGATTTTCATCAATTTCAATAAACTTAACACTGCTTATTTCCACCCCTTGGCCCTCTTGGCCCTCCAAGGGCTGAATTGAGGTTAGATAGCTGTTGCCTTCGTCATCAACAAATTGTAAAATTCCTTCGTCGGTGTGCAGCAGGCTTTCGCCGATGCGATCTTCGGTCGAGGAGTAGGGGATGTATTGAAAGGCCTCTGAATTTTCTCGTCGGGAAACGGGTCTCAATCGATGGATCAGGGACAGCTCGTTAGTGTAACAAGGGCGGGGGTTATTAAGCGGCCCACAGGATACAATTTGATTGTGTCTCTCCTCACCGATTCTAGCTTCTTCATTTTTTTTGATTCCTATTTGGAGCTCTTTGGGTAAGAGTTTGCGCAACGGGCCGGAAAAATTAACAAGGGGATCTCTGCCAACTAATTGATTTGCCAACTGCTTCTCAGGAGTCTCCTCACCAGGTTGGGTGCTACCACCCAAAACGGCTTGTGCAAAGACCCCGGCCATGACCTGAGCACCTAGTTTTCCGGGATGAGCCGAGTCAAAACCGCCGCCCTCAATCCGGTAGAGTTCACTAAATTCTGGACTGTTTTTAAACGTGTTATACATGTCGACAATTGAGACATTGTCTCCAGCTAGCGAAGCAATTTGATTATTAATTTCGGTTAACTTGGGAGGATTTGAGGTTCGGAAAGGAATAATCTGACTCAGATAAATTCTTACGTTGGGGTTGGCTTGTTTTAGGGCATTAATCATGGTTGAGAGAAAACTACGGGTCAGCTCTGGGGTGATGTAGTCGTCATCAACATCATTAGTCCCTAAGTGGATGATCGCAATGTCCGGGGCCAGAGCCGACCAACCGTTGATTTGAGCTAGCATCAGTTGGGTTGTCCAACCGGGGATGGCCTCAACAGCGATGCCGTCGTCACCGCATTTCTCTTCGGGGTTAGTTGCTGTAAAACCACCTACAAAACTAAAACTTTCGTCTAGGTATTCTCGAAGATAGCAAGCCCAGGAGGGATAGATTTGACCAGCGGTGATGGAATCACCAATAGCTAGGATTTTACCCCCTGCAGTTGGGGTAGGAGTAGTGGTTGGTGATGGTTGTTCCACCTCCGGTTGGCGATTGAGAATACTAGCGTATTCATCAACCATTTCATCAACGGGTGGTTCTTCGGCGCGGAAGACAACCCCATTTAAGTACCAGCTGACGTACTCGGTCATGCGTTGGGCAAAAGAAGTTAAGCCACTTGTAAATTGGTCAATTGGGTTAGTCGAGTTGGGAACAAGCTCGGTGTTGCCGGCGATGGGAAATTCGGAGTCCGAAAGATCAATTCTAACCGGTGTTTTGAGGTTTTCAAAATCAAAAGTGCAGCGAATGTAGCTGCCCGGTCGCCAATTAGAATCAAAAGGGTGTTCGGGCGTGTCTTCGATGATACAGTCTCCACCGCGGTCTTTTGGCTGCGGTACGCCCTGGAGGGTATCTTTGGTAATCAAATCATTGCCGCAAAAAAGGGCGGTTTCAGAGACTTCGTCCAAACAGGCACTCGCTGGATACGGCCGCAGGGAGTGAAATTCGTCTTTATTGCCAGTAGTTTGACTACAGAGGTATTTATCTAAATCAAAAGGTTCTGGTGGCCCCTCGGGTGTTGCGCCTCCCCCGCCGCAAGCCTGGCCACCTGGTGGACTGATGGCGGGGACAGAACCAGATGTTTGCGGGGACGACGACCCACATGCAGTAAAAAAAACGTCGTATGATAGTTTTGGGGACTGACTTTCGGTAGTAATTCCAAATGGAGGAACCATCGCATCGCTCCAGGCAAACCAGATAATTACATCAGCGCCAATGTTGCGGCTGTAGACTCTTTCCATATACTGGGCCGCAACTGCTTCGTCGGAGGTATTAATTCCAATTTCTGTAATCCAGATCGGCTTTCCCGCACTCTTGTATTGATTAATAAGAGTTGACATCTCTCCAAAACCACCAGCAGGAAAACCACCGATTTGTCGGCCATAGGGATGGACACCTATGGCAGTGTAATTAGTAGTTATT
>MGGO01000009.1:4171-9314 GCA_001792465.1 Candidatus Woesebacteria bacterium RIFCSPHIGHO2_01_FULL_44_10 | reverse complement strand
CTTCGCCAACAATGATTTGATCACCCAAAGATTTGTGTAGCGATTGGGCTAAATCTACGCTGTTGTGGTCGGTTATAGCAATGCAATCCAGCTGGCCATCGCTCAAAGCCTTGGCATATTGCTCTGGGCTTATACCGCCATCGGGCGAGGCGCTGGAGTGGGTGTGTAGATCAACTTTTATCATGCCAGCTGTTTGAATACGTTTAACAAGCGGTATATGGCGGTTAGACTGGCGCCAACAGTAATTACTATTACGGCCAAGATAATTCGTCCGGACAGTAGCCCGACCAGTACTACTGCCATACGTACTTCAAACGGCATCAGGCCGGTTCTGAAAGCTTTATTCAGTTGATGTTTGGTTATGTGCAGACGCGCGGTCACGGCCTCGCCCCAGGCATTTACATAACTGACCAGTAGCGCGGCGCCGCAAGCTGAAGCTGCCCAGAAGCTCATAATCGGCCATTCGCTGTTCGAAATAACATAGGCAAAACTAGTGTAGATTATTATTTCCTTGGCGCGGTCGGTTATGGAATCCAGCAACATGCCTTTAGCGCTGGCACGGTTTTGTAGCCGTGCTAACTCGCCGTCCAAGGTGTCAAAAAGCCCAAAAACCAATAGTAGCACTGCGGCTTTTATGGGGTGATAAGTAACAATTAGCCAAGCAATCGGTATGTGGGCCAGAAATCCAACTATAGTTACAGTATTTGGCGACAAGTGGCCGCCCGTTATTGCGTTTAGCCCGCGTGCCACTTGGTGCATAACGCTACGTACACCAGATTTAATTACATCCAATAATGTGTTCACTGAGGATATTATAACGCAATTCGTATTACGAATAGTCACCAGTCTTCAGTCACCAGTCGCCAGCAAATAGTTGACAGTAATCTGTTATCTGTAGTCAATTATCTATAACCTATAACCTAACACCTATAACCTTACTTAAAGCTCTTTGCCCTAAATAGCATTTAGCTTTAAGCTATATATGTTATGAATCGTCTCAATGGGAGTAAGCGGTTTTTGGTGGCTCTGGCAGGATCCAGCTTAGCCAGTGTTTTTCTGTATCTCATTAGTCTCAAATTTTACGGTGCCCGGCCGTTTTGGTTCCTAACATGGAACTTGTTTTTGGCGTGGTTGCCGCTGGTTTTCGCGTTAATATTGGTAAAATATCTCAAAACTAAGCCGTGGGTTAGCTGGCCGGGCGCACTTTTAACTCTGTTGTGGCTAAGTTTTTTGCCAAACAGTTTTTATCTTATCAGCGACCTGATGCATCTTAGCTACGCCGATTCCAGCCAAGCTCTTTACTACGTGGTAATGCTATTCTCATTTAGTTTTAGCGGCCTAATTGTCGGCTATTCAAGCTTGTATTTGTTGCATAGGCAACTGCTCAAACGACTCAAACCACTGACGGCTCACTCTTGGGTGGCTGTAATTTTACTGCTGTGCAGTTTTGCCATATATCTGGGGCGGTATTTGCGCTGGAGTACATGGGATACAGTTTTAAATCCGGCAGGGGTATTGTTTGACGTATCAGATAGGATTATTAATCCGGTGGCTTACGGGCAAACCTTTCAGGTCACGGCGCTTTTTTTCATACTGCTGGGCAGCATGTATTTCACGCTTTGGCATTTAACGGCGATGTTACGGCAATCCAAACAGGATTAACATGGTATATTTAAGGCAATGAAATCTATACAGCATAATATTACTCAGGTGTGCAAAGAATTGTTCAAGGTTGAGGTTGAGCCGGAGCTGACTCGGCCGGACGAACAATTTGGCGACTACAGCACCAATGTTGCTATGCAACTAGCTAAGAAGCTGAACAATCCGCTGTACAGCGGACCACGCGAAATAGCCGAAGCGATTGTTGCCAAAATAAAATCTCCAGACGTTTTAAAAGCCGAGATAGCTGGCCCCGGTTTTATAAATCTATCTTTAACAGATACCGGTTTGTGGGATTTAGCCAAAAACGAGCCAACCAAAAGTATGGTTGGCAAGGTAGTTGTGGCCGAATATTCAGACCCAAATCCTTTCAAAGTGCTTCATGCCGGGCATTTATATACAACTATCACTGGGGACGCCATCGCATCGCTACTTGAGCATGCCGGTGCCAAAGTACATCGCCTTAATTATGGTGGCGACGTGGGATTGCACGTTGGCAAGACGACGTGGGCTATAGTTAAGCGTTTGGGCGGAGAAAACGTAAAAAAGCTTGATGATGTTAAATCTGATGACCAATTGGAATGGCTCAGCGCCAGATACGTAGAAGGCAACGAAGCCTACGAAACCGACGAGACAGCCAAAGCCGAGATTGTGGATTGCAATAAAAAAGTTTATCAGTTGCACAAAAATAATGATCACGCTTCTACTTTCGCACAAATATATTGGACGTGCCGCCAGTGGAGCTACGACGGCTTCGACCGTTTGTATAATAAATTACGTATTGATCCATTCGAAAAATATGTTCCAGAAAGCGTGGTTACGCCAAAGGCAATTGAGCTAGTCCAAAAAGGTCTAACCGAAAAAGTTTTTGAAAAATCTGATGGAGCAATCGTGTTTAAGGGTGAAAAAGACGGTTTACACACCCGTGTTTTCTTAACCTCTGATGGTTTGCCCACTTATGAAGCCAAAGATTTGGGGTTAGCAGCTACCAAATGGCTGGAATATCATTTTGACCTAAGTCTGATTATCACTGGTAACGAAATTGCAGAGTATATGAAGGTTGTCTTAAAAGCGCTGGAACATTTTTACCCGGAAGTTGTGCAGCGCAGCAAACATTTTACTCATGGAATGATCAAACCACCAGGCGGTATTAAAATGAGTAGCCGCAAAGGTACTTTTTTGAGAGCATCAGATATTTTGGAGGCTGCAAATAAAGCAAACCTAGCGGCCAATGGCCAAGAAAACGACAATACAGTACTAGCAGCAGTAAAATACGCGTTTTTGAAGACTAGGATTAGCGGAGACGATATTATATATAATCCAGACGAATCAGTAGCGCTGGAAGGTAATAGCGGGCCGTATCTTCAGTATGCCCATGCCCGCGCCTGCTCAATTCTTGCCAAGTCTAGTTTCCAAGGACAGACCTTGGAAACACAAAAATCAGAGACTAACAGGGATGAAAACTCCGCACTTCGCCCTCCTCCCTCTGCCCTAGAGGCTACGGAACGCAGCCTATTGCGCAAAATTGGCGAATATGCCGAAGTGGTAGATAAAGCCGTTGCCGAACTGATGCCACACCACGTTTGCACCTATTTGTACGAACTGGCACAAGAATTTAACCGTTTTTATGAAAAAAATCGCGTGATTGGCGATAAGCGCGAAGCGCTGCGCACACAACTTGTTCAAATGTACGCCGACGTACTAAAAAACGGGCTAGAACTCCTAAACATCCCCGCCCCCGAGAAGATGTAATGATTGCGGGGGATGTTTCAAAAGCCTTGCGGGCGGTGGCGACGGTGGAGCGAGCTAAGGCCGGCCGTTGGTTTTTTAAGACTGGCATAGGCGAATATGGCGAGGGCGATCAATTCTTGGGCGTTACGGTGCCCGACCAGCGCAAAATTGCCAAACAGTTCAAAGACTTACCATTAACAGAGATAGAAAAGCTAATAACCAGCTCTTGGCACGAGGAACGTTTAACCGGAATATTCATTTTAATTGATCAATTTAAGCGCGGCGATGATGCAATCAAAAAAGCAATTTATGATTTTTATATATCTCATACCAAATATGTAAATAACTGGGATTTGGTTGATAGTTCGGCCGGCTATATCGTTGGCACGTGGCTTGACGGCCAGCCAGACAAAATGAAAGTACTTACCAAGCTGGCCAAGTCAAAACTGTTGTGGGAGCGGCGCATCGCTATGATAAGTACCCTATATTTTATAGTCAAAAAGGAAAGCGTGGATGAGGCGCTAACAATCATTGAAATCCTAAAAAACGATAATCACGACCTGATACAAAAAGCCGTTGGCTGGATGCTGCGCGAAGTAGGCAAGCGGGTTGATGAAGAGGTGCTGACTAACTTTTTAGATCAAAACGCCGCCACTTTGCCGCGCACAACCTTGCGCTACGCCATTGAAAAACTTACGCCCTCCCAGCGACGGCATTATCTCGGTCTTAAGGACGTATAATGGATTTATAAATGTTACCAACCACTCAAAAACTGATTACGAAAGTGGGCAAACAGCTGGGTCTGGGCGAGGCAGACATTGCGGCTCTATTAAAGAGCGATGTTCAACATCAATTTGATATAAAACTTAGCAATGGCAAAAGCTACCCGGCTTACCGCGTACAACATAGCAATGTTTTGGGCCCGTACAAAGGGGGAATTAGGTTTCATCCGGACGTAAACCTTGATGAAGTACGAGCACTGGCTACATTGATGTCGATCAAAACAGCGGCCGTTGGCTTGCCGCTAGGCGGCGGCAAGGGCGGAGTGGCGGTTGATCCCCGCCTTCTCACGGAAGCCGAATTAGAAGAGTTATCGCGTAAATACGCAGCTTGTTTGACTCCGCACATTGGCCCCGATAAAGATGTTCCAGCCCCAGATGTCAGTACCAATCCAAAGATTATAGATTGGATGGCGGATGAATATACAAAGCAAACCGGCGACAAGTCAAAAGCTAGTTTTACAGGTAAATCAATCGAAAAAGGCGGCAGTTTGGGCCGCGAAGAGGCTACTGGGCGAGGCGGCGTGATTGTTTTGCATGAGCTTCTTAGATTGCTTAAAGACAGAAAGCCAGACGCCATAGTACGGGTGGCGATTCAGGGTTTTGGTAACGTTGGCAGTTTTTTTGGATTGATTGCCGAGGCGGAAGAGCTACACTGGCAGTTGGTGGCTGCGACAGATTCTAGCGGCGGAATAACGGGGGAAAATCTCTCATCCAAGCAGCTAAGTGAATTTAAAAAAAGCGGTAAACGCTTGGCTGACTTTTCAGGAAAGTCTATTACCAACGAAGAATTAATATCCCAGAATGTTGACGTGCTGGTTTTGGCAGCTCTAGGCGGCGTTATCACCGAAAAAAATATGAAAAACGTCAAAGCCAAGATTATCTTAGAACTAGCCAACGGGCCGATTAGCGAAGCTGCCTATACGTATTTATCTGGCAAGGGGGTCTGCATTGTGCCTGATGTGCTGGCAAAT
>MGGO01000009.1:877-4162 GCA_001792465.1 Candidatus Woesebacteria bacterium RIFCSPHIGHO2_01_FULL_44_10 | reverse complement strand
GTGATAGTCAGCTATCTGGAGTGGTTGCAGAATCGGGCCGGTCAGCACTGGAAAGCGGATGTGGTTAACGCCAAACTTCGTGCTACGATAGTTAGCGCAACGGAGGAAATCTATGGTTACTCGGTTGCAAACAAAGTTACGTTAAAGGAAGCGGCTTTCTCAGTCGCCATTAGAAAAATATTAAAAGGGAGGAAGTAATGGCAGAAGAAAAAAGAAAATTGGTTCAACGCAAAGAAGTGGTGGTCAGTTTGCCGGTACTAAAAACACCTAAATGGATGGAAGGTTTTGTAAACTTTGTGCGCGAACAAGGTGTGGTTGGTCTGGCGGTAGGTTTAGTGCTTGGTGTTGCCGCTAAAAGCGTGATTGATTCGCTGGTAGCCAACATTTTTAATCCCACTATCGGCTTGATTGGCAATGGCGGTAATCTGGACAGCAAATTTGTTTGTATGAAGTCGATAGGCGCGGAATGTCAAAATAAACTGGCTTACGGCGCGTTTATTAGTGATATATTGAGTTTTATTATCATTGCGGCAGTGGTTTATTTTGTCATTAAAGGTCTCAAGCTAGATAAGCTGGACAAACCAAAAGCGTAAGCAAGGTTATAGGTTGTAGATGAGGTTCGATCTTGTCGCAAAAACAGAATAATCCTAAAGATTATACTAATAATCTCTTTGTTTGCGAAAAGGTCGAACCTCCAAAACAGCAATAGAAAATGCTAAATGTGAAATAATATAAAGTATGAGCTGGGAGTATGATAGGCCCGCTGGCCGACCGAAAAATAAATTATTACTAATTGTTGCGGCTATTTTGGTGCTTGGTGTGGTTGGTACCGGTTATTGGGCGTGGAATCGGCACAACAATAAAATAGCGCGCTCACCGACAAGTTCATCAAACCAGAAATCTACACAAGTTAGTACAAAACCGCAGTTTAGCTCCGTTAGCGGGCGATATTTATTTAATGGCACCGTTACGTGGGCAAGGGCGGTTGAGCGCGGCGCACGACTGGCCAACGGGACTTATGATTACTCCAAGCCGTTTAGCCAACTAAATACTTTTCAACGCGAGCTGTATGAAGGTTGGTCAACCGATTTTGAATGTCCAATAACCGACAACACGGTGCCCTACCAAACGCAGATAGATAACCTAATTTTTAATTGTCGGCCGGAGTTTTTACCCGAAGCGACTAAGTATTTTAACCTGTTTGATCTGGCAAATAATCATACAGATAATCAAAATGGGATGGTAGGTCTAACCAAAACTCGCCAATATCTGGATAAAGCCGGCGTTCAGTATTTTGGCAGTTTTGACCCCAGCGTTAGCGATGATGTGTGCGAAGTAGTTGCCTTGCCGGTTCGACTCCAAAAAGCTGACAAAACAGAGGAAAAAGCCAATTTGCCTGTGGCATTTTGCGCTTGGCACTACTTTTACCGCAAGCCGCTGGCCGGCGAGATTGAGGTTATGCAAAAATACGCCCAAATTATGCCGGTGTTTGCGTTTGTGGAAATGGGTGCGGAATATCACCCATCGGCTGACGCCATCCAGCAAGAAATTGCCCACAAAGTTGTAGACCTGGGTCCGGAATTTCTGCTGGCTAACAATCCGCACTGGGTCCAAAACACCGAAGTTTATAAAGGCAAGTTGATCGTCTACTCCATGGGCAATTTCATATTTGACCAATTAAATGCCGAGACTAACCGCAGCGCCAGTATCGATGCTACGATAACCGTTCCATACGACGATAATGTGGCAAAATGGCTGGCGCTGGCGCCAAAGTGCGCCTCGTTTCACGATGATTGTCTTAACCAAGCCCAACTTCGTGGCCTCACCAAGTACAAATTACAGCTTAAATACGGAGTGGTGGCTGGCCAGGGCGGGAACAACCAAATTACGCATAAAGCAGACGCAGCTACGCAGACCGCCGTAGAGCAACGGTTAAATTGGTCGCAAACATGCGCCCAACTAGGTTATAATTCGTGTCAATGAGTGAGATGAAGTATAAAGCTGTTCCGGAAAAGACGTTACATATTGATTTACCAGGAACAAAAGGCCTGAGAATTAAGGCTATTTTGCGTGGCAAGCTAGATAAACCGGTCGTTGTCATGATGCATGGCCGGCCTGGTAACGGCAACGAGCTACTACAATACCTGGGTGCTCGCTATCTTTACGAAAAGGGTTTTAGTAGTTTACGTCTTTTTATGTACGACTTTGAATCAAATACACGTAATTTATTGGGTTGTACGTTACAAACACACGCTGATGACCTCGATGAAGTTATAAAATATTTACGCGTTCAGAAAGTGCCTAAGGTTTTTACAGTTGGCCATAGCTACGGCGGTATGGCTATTTTGCGGAGCAAAGCTAAAACTGATGGAGCAGTTCTATGGGACCCAACACATGGGAGTTATTGGGCGGAAAATCGACAAGAAAAAGTTGCCAAGGAATATCCAGAAACAATGGTAGGTGATATCAATATTGGGCTAGCTGGTTATGGCTACGTTGAGCCGAAAGCTATGCTTGACGATGAAAAAACGTGGGGTGATACAAGTAATTGGGCTGCCCATAAAGGCTATCCGATTAAGTTAATAGCAGCGGGCAAGGGCTCTATGAGCGACTTGGGCCAAAAATACATCGACGCCGCCGATCAACCAAAACAATTCGTCGTTATTCCTGAGGCGCATCATCAATTTGAAGATTCTGACGAAGTTGTACAAAAGCTTTTTAATGAAACTTATAAATGGTTTAAGGAGATAATGAATGACAAACTTAAGTAAAGACATAATTCCAACCAAGTTACTGTGGGTTGATTTAGAGATGACAGGTCTGGATGCGCAAAAAGACGTTATTTTGGAAGTAGCGGCCGAAGTTACGGATTTTGATTTTAAAACGCTGGAAAGTTACGAAGCTGTCCTAAAACACCCCAAGCAGACTGTTGTGACTCGTATGCAGGCTAATTTATGGTGGAAGGATTTTCCGGATAACAGAGATGAATTTGTGGCTAAACTTGAAAATGGCAAACCGCCAAAACAAGTGGAAGACGAGCTAATCGCGCTGGTTGCCAAGCATTTTGGCAACGAACCGGCAATTTTGGCAGGCAATTCAATCCACAACGACCGTAATTTTATTAAACGCTGGTGGCCCGAGCTGGATCTGAAGTTGCATTACCGAATGCTAGACGTCAGCAGTTTTAAGATATTGATGCAGGGCAAATACGGCGAAGTTTTTGAGAAAAAAGAAGTCCACCGAGCTTTTGATGATATCCAAGCTTCCATCGCCGAACTCCAATCC
>MGGO01000009.1:0-807 GCA_001792465.1 Candidatus Woesebacteria bacterium RIFCSPHIGHO2_01_FULL_44_10 | reverse complement strand
GAGAAACGAGCAAGTCGTGCAGGTGGTACGGTGAGTGAGTTTCGCAAGCAGTCGACGCAGCAATCCGCAACTAGCACTGCCGGTATTGCTGGCTTTGCCAGTGAACAGGGCAGTGCGGTGCGTGGGGAATGGAAAATGTTTGCGTTGATTAGAGAAGGTATCGATCCCGTTAGCATTAGTCTTAAATGCGATCCGCAGTTGGCGGAAGTGTTGCGCAACAAATACGAGACGGTCATGCCGGGCTATCATTTGAACAAGAAACATTGGAACACAATTGTACTCACTGGCCAGCTGCCGTGGGAAGAAGTTAAGGGCCTAATTCACCACAGTTATGACCTTGTCGCCGGCAACAAAAACGCCATCCCCACAACAGATTAGGTGTTTCAAAAAACGTGTTCTTTTGAAAAGAACAATCTAATTTGTTTTAAGGTTGTCGGGGTTCTTGGGGGTGAAGTAGACTTAATATATCACCGTATTTTTGGTACATTTCTTCACTGATTCCCATGAAAGCACATACTTGCACTGCGTCTGGCGCAGAGCTGTAAACAGCATGAGGATCGCCAAAACGTTCTGGCCTACCATCAGCACCAGTTCTATGGCCAACAGTAAGAGTTGTTAGTGGCTTTAGGCCTGCCACGGATACAGTTGATAATTGGCCAAGTTCGCCGATTTTTCTTATTGTCCTACCGTCTAAACCAAGTAAATCAAAAGTACCAGCAAATAATTCAGGATCGGCGTGCGGATCTTCTATCTTGTGTCGTACTATAGTGAGATGGCCTTCGCTATTAGTGCCAGTTTTATCCCTTG
>MGGO01000008.1:20574-55289 GCA_001792465.1 Candidatus Woesebacteria bacterium RIFCSPHIGHO2_01_FULL_44_10 | reverse complement strand
CTCCTGAAAGCAGGAGAGGGATAAAAGTAAATGGTGTCCCCCACATCAACAATGACATTGTTCGCAGCTTGCCCATTCCCGCTTCTTTTGTATTCGATGTATGGGTTGGGCACTGCTGACTCTTTGTCTTTCACTGAAAGATAAAGAGTTGTTTCCTGCCCATCATACTCCCTGTACCCTGCGCAACACTCAATATTATCCTCACATCTACACTCACCAGGTGTAATCGGATTCCCTGCTGCATCTGTTGGGACTGGCACATCACCGCAGTTCACACCAAGCTCGCAACAGCCACCAGATCTGCATTCTGGAGGAGGGGCAGGTGGAAATCCTGGGCATATTATAGTGCAATAACAGCCTTGAGGGTCACACTGATTACATACTTGATAGCATTCTTGCGCTAAAACATCTTTCGGCTTAAGAAAGCCTGGTTCGGAAATCCAGGTGAGAAAAATTGTGAAAGAAAATAAAATGACTAATGAACTTGTCAAGGTAGATCTAAAGTAAATAATCAAATTGTCCTTTCTCATTGAGTTATCTGTTTTGAACAAGGATTGGAATTTTATTTTGTTCAAACACGTGCTCCATCATAGCCTGGTAATTAGATAAAATATCTTGCCATTTTTGCATATCAATTTTTTTATCGAGTAAAGTAGTTTCTATGTTGAATAGAACCATGGAATTTAAATTTGTGGACAGCTCACGATTGCTAACATTTTGCTGAGTGATAAATTTTTCATTAATGCTAAAAGTAAACAGTAGAGAATGAGAGTTGTTCTCATTGTCGACTCGTATACTGGAAATTGACAACGGGGATAAAACTTGGGATGAGTTTTGCCCCGACGAAGGACCGTCCTCACTTGTTACGAAAACCACCAGCTTGTCGATACGAACTCCCTTTTGGAAAGGGAAAGAAATTCCAGACTTTCGGAATAACCCAACCTTATCTGCATATCCTAATAGTAATGGAGCGTTGTTAATCATTAAACTATAGTTCGGATGATTAGATATTACCACCAATTCGCCTGGTGGAAGAAAATAGCTATTGATCAAAGGGTTTTTTCTAAGGAGATAGGTGTTAAATTCGAGTTTACCGAGCCTTAGTAGAACTAATAATGTAATAACCAAAGAAAGTCCGACGATCAATGAAATTATTGTTACCGTGACTAGTTTAAGTTTTGCAAAACCACTAGTTTCGTTGGGCATACTGTAACTCTAGCTTAGAGTAAAAAAAGTGTAGAAGTCAATAATCTGTGGTGTCTAGTTGACTTTACGAAGACTATAAACCTGTCTTTCCCTGGTGTTTGGCCCTTCTTCGTTGAACGGCCAACAGCTGATCAGGTAGTAATGCCCTGCAGGATTTTGCATTGTCCTTCGCCCCGAATTCTTGATGTAAGTAGCCTCAAGGGTTAGAGGAATCCTGGTTGATTCCGCTACAATAAACTCTATTGGTTCTTCCCTACCAACGGTATTATAAGAAGTGTAAATTTTTATCTGTGAGGCGTTTTGCCTATTTTCTGTTTCTGGGACTAAGCGAATCCAGCCAAGACCATCGATCCACCTTTGACCGTGTATAAAGAGTGTTCTTGAGTCAGCCAAAAATTCTTCTCCAGTGAAATAATTTTTTAAACCTTGCCCTTCCTCCTCACGATATCCATAGACAAACCCAGCTAGAAATTCTGGGTTTGGGTTCCATTGTTGGGTTTCCTCGTCAAAAGTGACTGAAGAGAAGAAAAAATTAACATCGTGCCTTACTGGCGCTCCATCAAAATATCTAGCCCCTTCTGCTTCTGCGTAACCATATTGCCCAAAGTCAAATTCCGCACCTCTGGTACCATGTTCTATATTTAATTTCCTAAATTCTTCAGATTTTTGGAATTCTTGCCACTTCTTTTGTTTTTGAGACGCTAACTTCCAGTCAGAAGCTCTTTGTAAGGATTTGACGGATTCTTTTGGGGAAGCCAGAATAGAGCCAAGAGCAAATCCAAAGGTCTTTAAAGCAGTTCGTCTTGTGATTACGTCTTCGGACATGAATTGCCCCTAATTGTAATATTATATTAAAACTTGTTTGTCTACTTTAATTTTGGAGGAAACAATCGCTCATCTGCCTTGGAGAAAATGTTTCCGCACGACAAACAACAGGCTTACCATTAATTTGCAAACCTCTTACCTCCTCTGTATGAAATTCCATGTCACCCGTAATTGGTACAAGGGAGCTGTACCCCCAAATGGCTGTTCCCTGTTCACGTACGTGTTCTGGGACTATGGTCGCACCAAAATTTAGGTCTGGTTCCAAACTAACATCAACCTTGAATACAGCTTCGAATCCCCCAGGATCGTTCCACTTCCAAGTAATCAGGTCCCCGTTTTTTAGTGTTACTGGAGTTAGGTTATTTTCTCTTTCGTTGGCGTGTGAGTAAACGCTCCTGCTGTGATCTATGTTTCTTGATTCCTCAGAAGTTTCACTTTCGGCGGGAGAATTAATTAACGTGCTTGCTGTTTGGACAGCAGGCAAGCTACTGAGTAAAGCCGCGAAACCTACCCTTAAGAAATCCCTTCTAGTTATCTTTCCAAAGTTTGTTCTTTTTTCAGCCGTTCTTTCTGCTGTTGCCATATTTATAACCCTATAATATTACTTTCCTCAACTTTTGTCAAGTTTTGGGTCTTGACATTAGTTTAATTTAGTATAGCACATCGCGCAAGCACTCGTGTTTAAGAACTCCGTTCAAAACACACTTGGCAAATTTTGGTTAACCAAAAGCCCACCCACAGGCTGGCCAATCTTACTCATTGGGGAGATTGCGTTTGGCCGTGTGGTGGTGTGCGGAGGCAGGGTGTAGCCCAAAGTGGAGATTTAACTACAGAAATAGTATTCTATCAACAATGGCCGAAGTAGACCATCCACAATTCTCGGAGTATCGACAGAGTGTTAAAGAATACTACAATCGAATGAATCGACTAATTCTTGATAACATTGGCTATAGCTACCAGGCTGCAACACTTATTCATTACAAGGAAGATCCATACCGCGAGACCAATGAATTTGTGGCAAAAAAGATGGGAATTAAATCTGGAAGTTGCCTCCTCGACGCTGGTTGTGGTACCTGTGGACCTGCTATTGATATTGTTAATTTCACAGAAACAACGAGAATCAGTGCTGTAACGCTTTCACTGGAACAAGCAAAGATCGGTCATCGACTGGTTCAAGAAAAGGGTCTGAGTGACCACATCCAGGTATATGTGTGTGATTTTCACGAGTTACCTTTTCCTGACAATACCTTTGACGGTATTTATTTCCTTGAATCTTCGGGATATTCGTACTCACTGGAAAGATTGTATTCAGAAGTCTACAGGGTTCTGAGACCGGGTGGATTTGTGTACGATAAAGGTGTTTTTAAGCATAACAGAGAGCTCACAGAAATAGAGGCTGAGGCGTTAGCAATTTTTGACCGGATTTATGTGTTCAAAACACAGACAATGGAACATCACGTATCAGCGTTAATGCAACAGCGATTCAGAGTCGAGTTTGCTAATGATATGAGTCATGTCTTCAATCAGTCTCTAATCACAAAGGCTAAAATACAGCACGATGAAAACGGTCAGCCAATCATAGCTGACGGGAAGCCTTTACGCACCGAGTTTGGCAAATATCATGTCAATCGCTTGGGAAGACATGTCCCTGTTTATTTCGGAGATATCAAAGCTGTCAAATCACCCGTTGTATGATACCAGAATATTTGCAGGAAAGATTGGTTAGTTTCCCTCCCCATGCTCTTATTGGAAGCATTATACGTTCGAGCGATGGGTCTTTCTGGTACTGCTGCGGGTCTTGGACAGTTAATGGCGTGAAAGATGCATTACCCTGTATTCTTTCCTACATACCAGTTGATGAATCTATGGAACTGGCGGAACAAAAGTCATTAGAACTTAATGGCCAAAAATACTTAAAGGTTTTTGGGCAGTCGATCTCCTCTTATAGGATTACATACTTACCGATGGTTCAGGACCTTGTTGAAAAAGAGAACCTAGGAAAAGTTTCTTTTTTGTCCACAAAATATGTTCAAGAGATCAAAGATCCACATTCTTTTACCCCGGCATATCTTGACAAAATTCCCAAAGATGGTGAAGCTTTAAGAAATTTGTGTAAACTTATTGAGGTTGGTATTGATGACATTGGAATTACGGGAAGTTCTCTTATGTTTGGTCAGCCGGTAAAAAGACATGAACTTGATTTCGGGATATACGGGAGAGAAAAGAGCAGAAGGGCTTACGAAGTTCTTGAAAAAGCCCGCATATCTGGTGTTATCACCAATGCTTCCGATTACCATCATTTACCATTTCACTACGAAGGAGTTGTTTTTGACCCTCAATTTGGCGAAATGGATGGAGAAGTAAATCCTATTGATGGAGCAAGAATAGAGATAATACGAGAGATTTCTGATCTAAATGTGATTATAGATCGGAGGAAGTTTTTCTTGCAATAAATGACGAATCAGCTGATGTTATATCCAAACAATGAAATCGTCTTCAAAAGCTATTGTTATATACAGGAAAAAAATACTACTTATCCAAAGAGACAATATTCCTGGGTTAAAAGAGGCGGATAAGTGGTCGTTGCCGGGCGGGGGTTTGGAGCCAGGAGAAAATCATAAAGAGGCCCTAATTCGCGAACTCAAAGAAGAAATTGATATAGTACCTAAAAACATTACTTACCTTGGAAATTTGTCTGTTTTCTTTTTTATTAAGCATGCTTTTTTTACAGTCAGGCTCACCCCTAGCGAATTCAAAAGGGTAAAACTTGGGAATGAAGGACAAGAACTAGGCTGGTTTAGAACAAGAGATATTGACAAACTAGATTTGACATCCGGTCTAATGAAATATTTTAAACTTTATAGAAAACATCTAAAAGAGGTTATAGATGAAAGAGCTGCCACTGCTCCGCAACAACTGGGCCTCACAAAATAGGGATTTATAACCCTATAATATTCCTTTCAGGTTAGATTGTCAAGTTTTGGGCCTTGACAAATCGTTTTTTCATTATAACATACCACGCAAATTTTTTTCTGTGCTGGATGCTTACAGAAATGTTACGCCTTAAGCAGTAAATAGTTCAGCTTGTAACAGGGAACAAAATAAACTTTGGTGGCTAAAAAGTCGGTTTGGGTCTTGAAGTTTTTTGTCGCGATATAGGCTTTTGCGGGCTGGTATTTTTTGATAAACGTTTTTAAGTTGGAGGAAATTCTTGGGTTTCTAAAGGTTTGATATTTTACTTCCAATGGGAAGATCTCTCCCTGAATTTGGAGAATAAAGTCAATTTCCTGTTTGCGCTCGGTACGCCAGAAGTTGATTTTTTCAATGCCCGCTTTTTTTAACTCGGAAAAGACAGCATTTTCTGCCAAGGATCCTTTGTCGACCCTTTTTGATAGGTCAGTGAAATTATCTAGTGCCGCATTTCTTAATCCCGTATCATTGAAATAGACCTTGGGGGTTTTAGTTAATTCCTTTTTAGGATTGGTGAAGAAGGGTGTTAAAAGATTAATAACAAAAGTGTTTTGAAGGATAAAAAGATAATTCTTTGTTGTTGGTCTGGAAATGTCAACCGCATTGGATAGATTGACTTCAGAAACTAAACTTCCGATCTGGGCTGCTAAAATACCGGCCAATCGGTTGAAAGATAAAATATCTTCGATCGCGCCGATATCTTTAATATCTCGCCTGACATAAAGGGAATAAATTTCTTTTAGAAGCAGTTCTTTGGTTTCACTATCACTTTTCAAAGAGATTGCCGGAAAACCGCCGTAGAGAATGAATTCCTCAAAATTGGTTAGAGAGGATTTCTGGTCGCTGAAGTTTAAAAATTCTTTGTATTCAAGCGGGAGAACTTCAAACCGTAAAATCCTACCGGTTAAAGCGTCGCTAAATTTCTTTTTAATTTCCAGAGATGATGACCCTGAAACGATAAACTTTAGATTGGGTTTATAGTGGTCGTGAAGGTATTTTAAGAATGATGAGGGGTTAGTTAGGTGTTGAATCTCGTCGATGAAAATGAAAGTTCTTTTTTTGATGTTTACCCTATGGACGACTTTAAGTAGATTGATAAAATTGTCAAAATCTCTGATTTTTTCTAAGGCCTCAAAGTCAGCGATGTTCTCCAAGTCAAGATAAACAATTTGGGATTGTTCAACCTTCTTGTTGAGAAGATAATTCATAAGAAGAAACATGAGCGAAGTTTTGCCTGTTTGTCTCATTCCGTATAATAAAAGAATTTCCTCTGTTTTAAGGAAAGGAATTAGTTTTTGGAGAATGTTTCTCGGTTTCAGCCTTGCGGGAAATTTGTTAACTCTCACAATTTGAGTTTACATTTTCCCCAACTTTTGTCAAGTTTTGGGCCTTAGTCTTTGTATTTGAAAAAAAGCAAATACACCGTAATAAGGCTGGTAATAATTGCTAAGGCATAAACTACTGTTTCAGGGTTCATTTTTTCTTTCTTGTGACACGATAGATTGCCCAAAAACCGATTAAATTTGTACCAATTGCGGCGAAAGCAAATGCGAGCCATAGTTGTTCTGTTGTTATCATGGTTTGTTTCCTCCCTTGGCCCCGGCAGAAAACCAAGCTACTGCGAGGTTCGTAAAAAACTCAGAATAGACCTTTGTTTCCCCGGCAGTCATTAATTCATTCTACCACACTTGGCAAATTTTGGGTTAAGGTTTTGGCGACTTGTTTATGGTGGAGGCGGCGGGCAAAGCGGTGGGCTTCATCGCGCAGACGAACTACTAAATTTCGCGCAGGTCCGGCAGGCAGTCGGGTAGAAACAAACTTGCCATTTTGGAAGGAAACGAGTGTTTCAAATTTTTTGGCTAACCCGACGACCGGTAAATCATAGCCAAATACTTCCAGGGCAGCTGACAACTGGCCCTTTCCACCATCAACAATTATCAAATCTGGCTTCCCCCAGTCTTCAAATCTCTTTTTTCTTCTTTCTAGCACCTCTTTCAAGGCTCCATAGTCATCTCCCCGCCTGGCCTTTTTGATCTTAAAGTGCCGATACCGGTTTTTGTCCGGCTCACCATCCACGAAAGTGACCATTGAGGCGGTAGGATTGGTCCCAGCCAGATGAGCTACATCATAGCACTCTATCCGCCCTACGTACAAGGACGGACCTTGTACGTAGCGGGCCAGATTCTGCGCCTCTTGCTGGCGTAAATCCTCCGCTAGATTGGGATTATTAAGGTACCTCTCTACCACAGTGGTTGGAGTCGTCACATAATCAAGGATTTGCATCTTAGTTAATACTTTTTGCGCTTCCTCAAAGTTGTTTTTTTTCGAATATTTCTGCATCTCTTTTCCCAAATCATTACGGACAAATTTCAAGTCCCCGCTCAGAAGCTTTTTAATGTTTTTGATATTTTGCAAATATTTTTGCTTTTGTACAGAGTTTTTAATCGTATTTGGACACGGGCTACATAAACCCATTTGGTTATAAAGACAAGCCTTTCTGCCAACTTTGTGCTGACTAAAAGGATAAATCCGCCGTATTAGTTTTAAAACCTTGCGGACAGTTTGAGCATTAGTATAGGGGCCAAAAGTGCCGCTTTTCCGCGCCATTGTCACCCGGGGGAATTCGTCCTGCGTGATCACAATATAAATTGGAGATTTGTCGTCTTTTAACTGAACGTTGTAAAAAGGCTGGTGTTTTCTGACCAACTGGGCTTCAAGCAATATGGCTTCAAAATCAGAAAGTGTTTTCACCCAAGAAATACTCTTAGCCTGGCTAACCATCTTCTTGGTTTTTCCAAACACGCTTTTTAGGAAGTAAGAAGCAACTCTATTTTTTAGGTTTCTAGCTTTACCGATATAGAGTGTTTTGCCGCCGTGGTCTAAAAAACGATACACTCCCGGTGTGTCCGGCAGGTTAACTGTTATTCTCATGAATTTTCACTCTCCAATAAATAAAGCCGATAGTTAGGCCAATAATTAAAAAGATGGTGGCTAAACTCATTAGTATAACCCAATTTTTGGAAGACGGAGCCGTTAGCGAATTGCCCCCGACGACAACTTTGATATTTTGCGGAGTGTTAACGCCCAAAATGCTAAACGGAATTGAAACTTGGTACTCCTGTTTTCCGTAAACGGGCAAAATGGCGATGGTTTTTTCAGTTTCTATTTTAGTGTCGAAAAGAATTAAGACGTTTAAGTCATAAAGGGCCACCGGCCCGTCGTTTTTAACAATTATTTTTGCGGAAGTTGCCATGAAAGGCAGCGCCTTTTGGACTTCAATCTCAATTTTGGGTATGCTTTTGCGCTGGCTTGGCAAGCTGCCAAAGGCGACATAGACATCTTTCTGGGGATTGGCACCCAGTTTATATGATCCCGGGGGGAAAGGCTTGTCAGGGTTTATCCCGTGCATGACAAAGGCAAAGTGTCTTAAATCAAGCTTGGTAAAAAAGTCAACCCCACCGGTGGTTGACCCCCAAGTGGGGTCGATGGGCACCCAGACACCTCTAACGTCATCCCAATACTCAGGCCAGGCGTGTAAAACATCGGCAACCAGGGAAAGCGGTTGAAGCTGCCTATTTTCGGTATAAGCATAGCCATTTACTTCACGGGCCGGAATACCCGCGGCCCGGGCCAGGGCTACAAAAAGATCCGTAAACTCCATGCAGATCGCGCTCCCCGGGTTTGCAAGAGCGTCAATGGCCCCCAGGCGGTTGATGTTGGGCCTCACTCGGTCATAGTCGTATATCAGAGTAGCTACCACATAATCATATATTTGTTTTGGGGTAATAAGTTGCTTTGCCAGATTGATGATTCTTGGATCGGTAGTTTGCCAAACGTCGGTGGCAAGTAGATTTTGTTGCAAAGAAACTGAATTTGGCTTGGGAAATTGCCTTTCTGTAGCAAAGATTTGCACTGCCCCGGTTGCGCGAACGTCTAACCTCTGTCTGGAGGTGAGCTTATACGTTGCAATCCAGTTCCCATCTTGGTCAACTTGGACTACTTCGGGTGCGGGGTCAAGTGTTTTATAATTTACTTTTTGAAACGCGGTATCAGGAGGAATGGCGATACCAACAACAGCCGTTTTGGTCAGGGGATTTTCAAGGTGGTAAACGAGGTTAAATTCAAAAACCTGGAAACGGCCGAAGGCGGCGGTCACGCCGTGCGCGCTGGCACTGTCTTTGTCAAAAACATACCTGTATTTATTGTCTTTCTCACTTGAAGTTATCGGTTGGGGAGAAATAAAAGCGGCTTGGCCGAAAGACTTGGGAACCTGTAAAATAAGAGTGTAGGAATCAAAGGAGTCTTGTGCACCCAGCTTTGGGACCGCTGTTTCCCAAACCTCACCAGTCTTGACCGCAAGAGACCGCTCTGTAAAACTGATAGTGAAGTTGCGTTGTTTGCCTTTTCCGACAACATCTCTTTCAAACTCGACTCTGATGACTGTTTTTTCTCCATCTTTTTCGATTGTAACGGGTAGCACTTGGCCTGCCTCCACTGCCTTCACGCTTGTGGGTTCTAAGCCCTCAACCTGCATGGCGTAGCTTGTGGCATAAAGGTTTGAAAAGACGTTAGTTAAAGTAATGTTGTTGGTGACTGTTGTCACCCCGTCTTCTCCGACGTCATAAACTACCTCCGCTTTGGTTAAAAATTCACTTTCTGCAGAAACATTTGCAGGGAAAAGAAAAAATAAACTTAAAATAAGCAAGAAAATTTTTTTCATTTTGACAAAAATTGGCCCGTGTAGGAATTTTTTTGTTTTCTGACGTGGTCAGGAGTTCCTTGGGCAATGACTTCTCCACCTTTTTCCCCACCCTCCGGCCCCAAATCAATGATCCAATCGGCGTTTTTGATGATATCGAGATTGTGTTCGATGACAATCACCGTGTTTCCTTTGCTGACTAATAATTTTAATACACGCAGAAGCTTCTCCAAATCAGCAAAATGGAGTCCGGTTGTTGGCTCGTCTAAAATATACATCACGTGGCCGGAGTGCTTTTTGCCCAATTCCGCGGCCAGTTTGACTCTTTGGGCTTCACCGCCCGACAAGGTCGGTGCTGATTGACCAAGCTCCATATAGTCAAGGCCAACGGCTTGAAGAGTTTCAAGTTTGCGAACTATGGCAGGATGCGCATGGAAAAATTCCTCGGCTTCAGCAACCGTCAGACTTAAAACATCGGAGATATTTTTGCCTTTATACTCCACTTCCAAAGTTTGTTTATTGTACCGGGTGCCCTTACAGACCTCACAAACGACCCAAATGTCAGCCATAAACTGCATCTCGATTTTGACTTGGCCTTGGCCTTCACAAGCTTCACAGCGCCCACCCTTGACGTTGAAGGAAAACCTGCCTGGCTTGTAGCCCGCGGCTCGTGCATCTCGGGTACTGGCAAAAGCTTGTCTTATCAAGTCAAAAGTTTTGGTATAAGTTGCGGGATTGCTTCTTGGAGTTCGGCCAATTGGAGATTGGTCGATTAAACTGACTTTATTGACGTTTTGCTGCCCTTCAATTTTTTTGTATTCCCCGGGTTGACTGCGGTAAGCCGGATTCATTTCGTGATTTAGGCCGTGGTAAAGGGTTTCTACAATGAGCGTTGACTTGCCAGATCCGGATACTCCGGTAACTGCCACAAACTTCCCCAAAGGAATTTCTAAATCGATGTTTTTGAGATTATATTGGGCCGCGCCCAATAATCTTAAGCTTTTACTACTTTTACTACTTGTAATACCTGTAATACTTATTTTCCTTTTCCCACTCAAATACTGTCCCGTAATTGAGTTTGAGTTTTTAGCTACTTGTTCAGAACTTCCGCTGGCGATAATTGCTCCGCCTTGCTTGCCGGCCCCCGGTCCAAAATCAACCAAGTAGTCTGAGGAGTTCATCATCTCCGCGTCGTGCTCAACGACGATGACCGTATTGCCTAAATCTCTTAAGTTTTTTAACGTCGCAATTAGCCTGGCATTGTCCCGTGGGTGGAGTCCAATCGTTGGTTCATCCAAAACATACAAAACTCCCGTTAACCCCGTGCCAATTTGACTGGCAAGCCTGATTCTTTGAGCTTCACCCCCGGCCAGAGTTCCCGCGGCTCTCCCGAGAGTCAGGTAGTCAAGCCCTACCGAAATCAAAAAATTTAACCTGGTAACAATTTCTTTAACGATCAGCCTGGCGACGGGCCCGTCGGGCAAGCTTTCTACCCACTCTTGAGCATCCTTGATAGACAGGTCAGTTATCTGGCTAATACTCATTCCTTCAATGGTTATGGCCAAGGCTTCTTTCTTGAGTCGCCGGCCCTCGCAGGCCTCGCAAATTACTTCCCGCATGAATTTCTCATAGGCGGCTCTGGCGTAGTCTGACTGCGTTGTCCTGTGCCTTCTTTCGATTTGATTGGCGATGCCCTCAAAGCGTGATCTGCCGTTTCCCCAAAGAAGCATCTTTTTTTGCTGAGCGGTTAAATTTTTAATGGGAGTTTTAATATTGATATCGTTTTCCCAGGCAAATCGGGCAATAATTCTTGAAAACCAAGTGTTTTGATCAAAAGCATTGGCATAAGGCAGGATTCCACCTTCAGTGATGGAAAGCTCTTGGGCAAAAATGCGCTCCGGGTCAACTTTAAGAATTCTGCCGATACCGGTACAGCTTGGGCAAGCTCCGTGCGGCGAGTTAAAAGAAAAGGTCCGAGGTTCGATTTCGGCAATTTGAATGTTGTCGACCGGGCAGGCAAAACGCTCACTAAAAAGGTGATCGGTAAAGCTTTTCGGAATCTCCGGAATCCCAAATCCAATATCTTTGACTTCACTCATAATAACAAGCCCCTCAGACAGTTTGAGTGCTTCCTCAACACTTTGGGTAATTCTTCCGGATAGGTTATCCAAAGACGAAACGCTTATTCTGTCCACTTCAACCTCAATCGTGTGTTTATTTGTCTTGATAAGAATAATTTCCTCATCAAGTTTGTGCATGACGTTATCAATTCTGACTCTTTTGTAGCCCTTGGCTCTCAAGTTTTCCAAAAGGCCCGAGTATTCGCCTTTTCTGCCCTCCACCAGTGGGGAGAAAAATAAAAGCTTGACGAGTTTTTTGTCTTTGGCAGAGTTTTTAATAAAATCAATAACCCCGCCGACAATTTGGTCAAGCGACTGATTCGCTATTTCCCTGCCACAAATTGGACAATGTGGATGACCAATGCGGGCAAAAAGCAATCGTAGATAGTCGTATACTTCCGTTATGGTTCCCACAGTACTTCTGGGATTGGCAGAAGTGGTTTTTTGATCAATTGAAATAGCCGGAGACAGGCCCTCGATTAAATCCACGTCCGGCTTGGCCATCACTCCCAAAAACTGTCTTGCATATGAACTCAAGGACTCCACATACCGTCTTTGGCCCTCTGCATAAATAGTGTCGAAAGCAAGGGAACTTTTGCCACTGCCCGAAACGCCCGTAAAAACAACCAATTTATTTTTGGGAAACTCCAAATCAATGTTTTTCAGGTTGTGTTCTCTGGCCCCTCTGATTTTGATAGTTTCCTGCATGCAAAACGACCACCGATTATCCGTGGCAATATGCATTATATCATGAAGTTTCTAGCTCTTTAATTTTGTCTCTAATCTCGGCTGCGAGTTCGAAGTTAAGGTCTGAAGCAGCGAGGCGCATTTCGCGATTCAAATCACGCACCAGGCGGCGTTTATCCATGGGGGTTAAAGAATCGGTTTCAGGAAGCCGGCTAAAGACGGTTGTCTGGAGAATTTCTTCACGCTTAATTAATTTTTCTCTGATTGGTTTTTTAATTGGTTTTGGTGTTACCCCAAGCTTTTTGTTCATAGCTAGTTGAAATTTTCTCCGCCTTTTAACCTCAGACAAGGCTCTCTTCATACTGCCTGTGACTCGGTCAGCGTACAAAATAACTCTACCTTCAACGTGTCTGGCGGCTCGGCCCATGGTTTGAATCAGAGTCACGTCGCTTCGCAAAAATCCTTCTTTGTCTGCATCCAAAATGGCGACGAGCGAGACCTCGGGCAGGTCAAGGCCTTCCCGCAAAAGATTTATGCCCACCAAGCAGTCATATTTTCCACTGCGCAAGTCGTCCAAGATATCTCCCCTATCAAGCGTTTTGACGCCACTATGCAGATAGTGGACCTTTAAGTCCTGCTGGGCTAAATAGTCAGCCAGGTCTTCGGCCGTTGCCTTGGTTAAAGTTGTTACCAGGCTTCTTTGTTTGACTCCGCCAGCCGGCGGATTAGCTCTTTTTTTAATTTCCTTTATAACATCAGATACCTGATTTTTAACGGGCCTAATTTCGACTTCGGGATCCGGAATGCCTGTGGGCCGTAAAAGCTGCTCAACCGGCTTGCCGCTCATGGATAGCTCCCACTGGGCCGGAGTGGCCGAAGTGGCAATAAACCCCGGGATCCTTCGCATGAACTCATCAAATTTGAGTGGGCGGTTATCTAAAGCCGCCGGTAATCTAAAACCGTACTCGATGAGCGTCTTTTTCCTGGATAAATCCCCGGCATACATGCCGCGTATTTGGGGAAAAGTAATATGGCTTTCATCCGCGAAAACCAGCCAACCCCCAGGTCCTGAGCCTGTCGAAGGATCGCGGCCCGCAGCGTGCGTAAAATAATCCAGTAAGCTATATGGAGCCTCACCTGGCGCTCTTCCGTCAAAATACCTGGAATAATTTTCGATGCCCTTGACATAGCCCGCCTCGCGAATCATTTCCAAGTCATACTCTACTCTTTGAGATAACCTCTGGGCTTCAAGAAGCTTACCTTGCTTGGTAAGTTCATGGGTTTGTTTTTGGGCATCGGCTTTAATTTGTTTAAAGATCGCCTCAATGTTGGTCGTGTCGGCAACGTAGTGCTTGGAGGGGAAAATGGTGACTGGTGATTGGTGTTTGGTGATAACTGACCCGGAAACAGGATTAATTGATGAAATGGCAGCAATTTTGTCACCCGAGATCTCAATGCGAACGCCCTCGTCTTGGTAGGCCAGAAATACGTCAACACTGTCGCCGCGGACGCGGAAAGTGCCCCTATGGAAACCAAAATCCCCACGGTCGTATTGCAGGTCGAGCAAGTGATTGATGATCTCATCTCTGCCGATTTTTAATCCTGAGCGAAGTCGAAGGACAAATTTCTCGTACTCGACGGGTGAGCCGATGTTGTAAATACAGGAAACGCTGGACACCACAATGGTATCTGGCCTGGTTAAAATATTGGCTGTGGCGGCCAGGCGCAATTTATCTATTAACTCGTTAATGCCCGCGTCTTTTTCGATATAAGTATCGGTGCTCGGGATATAAGCTTCGGGCTGATAATAATCATAGTAAGAAACAAAGTAGGAAACGGCATTGGTTGGGAAAAAATCTCTGAATTCCTGATACAACTGCGCCGCTAAGGTTTTATTGTGGGAAATAATCAAGGCTGGCTGCTGCAGGCGCTCAATTACGTTCGCAACACTGAATGTTTTTCCGCTTCCCGTGACTCCCAAGAGAGTCTGATACTTTTTGCCCTTTTCCACACCGGCAACAAGCGCATCAATCGCTTTCTGCTGATCCGGAGTGGCTTTAAAATTAGCTTTCAGCCGAAATTTACCCATAGCCTTTTAATTTTATCACAATTACTGAAGCTATTTTTGGTGAGCTAACTTACTATTGGTCTAGAGCATCAAGACCACCATTTTGGAACTCTTCCATAGCAACATGCAATGCCCTGTTAAATTGGCCTGTAGTTGCTTTTTTAATAACTTTTTCAAGAGCTCTATCTACTAGAATGTCCAAACAATCTATCTCCCCATCTACGCACTGCCACGCTTCAATCATCGCCTCTACAGTGGCTTGACCGGTAATTCTCCCCTTACTATCATATTCAGTCAATTTGTTGCGCATATCCAAAACCTCTTCAATATCGTCCTCGGGAACACCTGCAATCAAAAACTTTCTCACCGTAGTGTGCTTCACACCAGCACTTTCAGCATAGGCTTTAATTTCATTTGGAGCAATCTTTATCCTCTCGTCCATAACTCAGCAATTATATATCTCAATACAATTAAAAATCAATAGGGCTAAATTTTTATAGCAACATGGGGAGCTTTTCCAGGCGGCGGTTAATGGGGTCGAGGATAAGACCCATGTTTTCTAAAGTTGTTGCGCCAATTAAGTAAACGTCTTCATCCCCAAAAACAACCGGTGCAGTGCGGGCCCGGTCTTTCCAAATGAATCTTGCCTCTCCAACTTCTTTCTCTATTTCTTGTCCATTGGCCAGAACGAATTTTTGTTTACTGTCGGGTTTGATCCCCAGCTTTCCAAGAACGCTGGCAGGTAAGACCGAGAAAATCGCACCCGAATCCACTAACATCCGCCTTTGAACCGGTCGTTTGCCGTTGGTTGGATTGGTGACTTTCATATTTAGATAAGTGAGAGCCATGCTTCATTATAACATGACATAGAAAGATGTGGTTGACTAATTCGGTTTATTTTTGATAGAAATTAATACGAAGATGCCACCGGTTTTATATACCCGTCAAAAGCAAGTTCTAGAATATATTCGTCAGTACCTTGAACTCAATGGCTACGGACCAACTCTACGAGAGATTGCTGAATCGATGGGACTTTCGTCTTTAGCCACTGTTCATGAGCATTTGTCAGTTCTAGAAGAAAAAAATCTCATCAAGCGCACCGGAGGCCGAAGACGTGCGATTGAAATCGTTAACCACAACATTAATTTTGACGGCAACAATGCGGTTAATGTTCCGGTTTTGGGCTACATTGCCGCCGGAGCGCCACTGGAACCCCTGAATGACCCCAATGCGACTATCCAGGTTCCGCCAACCTTTGTTTCCGGAGAAAAAGGGGTTTATGTCCTGCAAGTCAGGGGTGAATCTATGATTGAGGAACAAATTAGAGACGGCGACTATGTCATCGTCGAGCATGCGGAGAACGCTAAAAACGGTGAAATAGTTGTTGCCCTTCTTGATAACGGCATGGCCACTCTAAAACGCTTTTTTAAAGAAGCTACACGCATACGGCTTGAACCCGCCAATGCTAAAATGACCCCGATTTTTGTCAAAAACGTCTCCATTCAAGGCAAAGTCGTCGGCCTCATCCGTCGCTACGTAAATTAGGATATGCCCAAAGAAGTAAAGGACTTAAAGGCCAAGACACATAAATTTTACAAAAGTCTGGGGTCTTTATGGTGCGGTGCAGTAGAAGACAATGTTGTTTTTAATAATCACGGGTGGGTCCATCTATCATATACACGAAGTGGACATAAAAGAAACGTCAAAGACTTAAAACTAAGATTTCATCTTTTTAAACACACTCCTGAAGTTATTAAAAGTTCGAAAGTTATTATCAAGGAAACAAGTGGGGCAATTATTTCACGAAGAGGCGTTAGTAGAACAGCAAAATACTTTGAGATTGCTCATGTCTGCGACAAAGGAAAACAACATGTCACGGTCGTATTAAGAAGAATAGAAAGTGGAAAATTACATTATTATAGCCTTAGACGAACCAACAATAAAGTCAAAAAAGCCCTCGCGAGGGCGGGGCTTGTTTGATGTGCTTGCTTTTCCTGCGTAGAATTCTTAGCCGGTTATGGGAATTACCCTACAAGCACAATTACAGTCTATCATAGGGCACTTCAACTGTCAATGCCCCGTAGACTAAACAAGTTTAACCGTCCCAGGCAGTTTAGTTAGAACACCCTAACGGCTTCTTTTTGGCCAGACCTTAAGGCGTTTTTAATCCGTCTTTCCAACTCTGCGTTTGCTTGAATAGGATCTCTTGCGTGCTCGACAGCAAATCCCAAAAAATGATCAACAACCTCATTGGGATCAACTTCTCCAACAAGTTCTAAAATATGTTTTGGAAGTTGATCTTGTAAGTCCAGATATTCACTTTCTAGTTTTTCTCTATCAATCTTAGCCATATTTAAGAGGAATATTAGCAGTTGTTTCTCATCATTTCAATCAGAATGGCGAGTTGGGGAGGGCTTCAAGTGGTGGTAAACGTAGAAGATGGCTGCTGCAACAAAAAGACCGATGACTACAAACTGGAATTTTCTGAAGTAGGGCTCAATGGCTAGCCAGTTTTGACCGAGCTTTAGCCCTAACCAGGCCAACACCCCCGACCACAAAAACGAACCGATCAAAGTAAGAACTGCAAACTTACCCAAATTCATTTTAGCTATTCCCGCTGGTAAACTAATAAAAGTACGAACTATTGGCAGCAGCCTTGAAATAAAAGCAACTGCCTGGCCATAATTTTCGAACCACTTTTTCGAGAGATCAAATTCTTTTTCGCGCAGAAGAAACCACTTCCCCCACTTCTTTATGGCAAACCGTACCCATTCCTCTCCTTTGGCCGCGCCTAGCCAATAAGCAAGTAAACTCCCGACCAAGTTACCGAAAGCACCAACAGCAACGGCCGGCCAAAAGCCGATGATGCCCCGACCGGCCATAAAGCCGGCAAAAGGCATGGTAATTTCACTCGGAATTGGAATGAGGGCGGACTCTGCAGTCATGAGAATAAATACAGCTACTAAACCATATCCTTCAATGAAGTTAGTTAGGTTAGTCACTAAAAAGTGAGTAATAGTCTCGATCATCCCATTGACTGTAGCAAATTTCGGCCGGTCATGGAAGTAGGAGTCTCAATATCCAGTAAATTCAAAATTGTTGGCGCTACATCAGCCAGAATTCCGGCCGGCAGTGTTTGGGCTTTGCCGGTAAAATTGTTTGAAACAATAATAAAAGGCACTGGATTGGTACTGTGCTCGGTGTCCACCCGCCCGGTTTGGCTTTTAATAAGCTCTTCCGCGTTTCCATGATCAGCCGTGATAATGAATGTGCCTCCGTAGGCAAGAGTAAAATTAACAATTTTGCCCACACATTCGTCCACCACTTCACAGGCTGTGGCCGTGGGGCCAATACTTCCTGTATGGCCAACCATGTCCGGGTTGGCGTAATTAATGAGTGCAAAAGCATAATCACCCGTTGCCATTTTTTTCGTAAGATTATCGGTTATTTGGTAAGCAGACATTTGGGGCCAAACATCATAAGTTGGCACCTGGGGCGAGGGAATTATTACTCTTTCTTCTCCATTAAAAGCCTCCTCCCGCAAACCGTTGAAGTAAAAAGTAACAAATCTTTCTTTTTCACTCTCCGCAACCCGCAGCTGCCTTATGGCGGCATCACTTATCATTCTGCCCAAAGGCAAGTCGACTAACTCGGGATTAACTGCAACCTTTGCTCCGGCTGCCACCAATGAGTCGCTGTACCTTGTCATGGTCACAAAATACAAGTTTGACAAAAATTTGTTTCTGACAAAAATCTCTTTTGACTTGCCCAAGCGCTGAGCGATATGCGTTTTTTCATACTGTTCCTGATACGGATCAAATTCTAAAGCCAGACTGCCTTCAACAAAATCACGCACTAAAAAAGCGGCCGTTAATTGTCTGGGTCTGTCAATTCTGAAGTTATAAAAAACTACGGCGTCATTGTCGCTAATTAACGAAATTGGCATTCCATGCTCGTCGGTTACGATTGCCGGATCGATAAACTCATCGGTTTTGGCTTCAGCGTAAGAGGCTTCAATTACTTCTTCGGGGCTTTTAACCAAGTTCCCCTGCCCTTCCACTAAAGCGGCGTAGGCTTTGGAGGTTCTGTCCCACCTTCTGTCTCGGTCCATACCCCAATACCTACCCATAATCGAGGCGATTTTACCAATCCCCTCTTTTCGAAGAACTTTTTTAAGCTCACTGATGTAAGTTGTGGCAGAAGTGGGTGGGGAATCCCTGCCATCGGTGAAAAGATGCAGATATACTCTGTTAAAGTCATTTTTGGCCGCAATTTGAATCAAAGCATAAATGTGCTCAATGTTTGAATGCACGCCTCCGGCTCCAATAAGGCCCATTAAGTGAAGATTTGAGTTGTTTTGCTTTGCGTGCTCGATGGCTCCCAGAAGTACCGAGTTGGTAAAAAAACTTCCATCGGCAATGGCCATATTAATCCTTGCCAAGTCCTGATAGATTATTCTGCCCGCGCCAAGATTGATGTGCCCCGTTTCGGTGTTTCCCGCTTCACTTTTGGGCAAGCCCACCGCTTCCCCCGCTGCCTCAAGTTGGGTGTGAGGGTAAGAGGCCCAAAGGCGATCCATGTTGACTGTGTTGGCCTTGTAAATTGCGTTACCTGGATTTGGTGCGGCTATCCCCCAACCGTCAAGCACGGCCAGGATTACAAATTTGGTTTTCATTTGCGCTGTGTAAGCTCGATTTCTATGGAAGACAATCGATTATACTTGGCAACTCTTTCCCCACGACATGGGGCTCCGAATTTAACATAATCAGCTCCGACACCCACGGCAAAATCAGCAATAAACCAGTCGTTGGTTTCTCCGGAGCGGTGCGAGACGACAATTTTCCACCCGGCGTCTTTGGCTTTTTTGACCACGTCGATTGTCTCCGTTACAGTTCCTATTTGATTGGGTTTAACCAAAATGCCGTTACAGGCACTGTCTGCAATTGCCTTATCTACTCTTTTGGGATTTGTGGCCAAAAGATCATCTCCCACTACAATTGTTTGACTTCCCAGGACTCCAACCAGTTTTTGCCAACCCGTCCACGCGTCCTGGTCCAGGGGATCTTCCAAAACGGCCATATGATAAGTGTTGTTTAAGTCTTTATAGAATTCAATGAAAGCGTCTTCGCTCATTGGACCAGATTTGTCTCTAATGGTATATTCGCCGTCCCTGAAAAAAGTCGAAGCTGCCACATCAAGGCCCAAAAAGACGTCTCTACCGATTGAGTAAGGTGTTTGTTTAATAGAGTCGACTAAAATCTCAAGGGCGTCAGCGTTGGTAAAAAGGTTTGGGGCATAACCGCCTTCGTCACCAACGGAGTGAATGGCGCCCCTTCTGGCTAAGTTTTGGCCTATTACATGGTAAATCTCGACTCCTGCGCGCAACCCTTCCGAGTAGCCTTTGGCGGTCGTCGGCGTGACAAAAAACTCTTGAAAATCCAAGTTTCCAGCTCCGTGAAGCCCGCCATTTAACATGTTAAAAAGGGGAGTCGGAATACGCCAGGTGCTGACGATTAAACCTCTTTTTTGAGCCAGAGCCTGTATCCAAGCGTAAAGCTGGACACCGGCTGTCAGAGCCCCGGCTTTGGCTGTTACAACCGAAACTGCCAAAATGCTGTTTGCGCCTAACTTCTTTTTGTTTTCACTCGAGTCGAGGCTGAGAAGTTTCTGGTCAATTGCAACTTGGTCAGAAGGGTCCATTCCAACCAAAGCGGGCCCTAATATTTGGTTTACGTTATTTACTGCGTTTAACACGCCTTTGCCTTGATAGCGCGCTTCTTCTCCATCCCGAAGCTCCAGGGCTTCATAGCTCCCGGTTGAGGCTCCAGATGGCACAGAAGCGACGGCAACGTGGCCGGAATCAAGCTGACATGCAGCTTCCACTGTAGGTGTTCCCCGTGAATCCAAAATTTCTCTGGCCCAAATTTTAGCGATTTTTGACATAGTTTATTTCCGCCCGGTGAATTACTTCGCGGATGCGCTCAATTGCGTCGGGATTAACCGAAACGCTGGTAATGCCATACCTTATTAGCCTTTCAACCAAATCCTCATACACCGAAGGGGCTTGACCGCAAATACTGGCGGTAATGCCGTACTTATGGCAAGTTCGTATAACCCGTCTTAATGCCCAGTAAACAACGGGTGAGCGCTCGTTAAAAGCGTCCGCCACTTCAGCGTTATCCCTGTCCGTTCCCAAAAGAAGCATGGTTAAGTCATTGCTGCCAACGGAAACCCCATCGATACCTACTTCAATAAAATCCTTGAGGGCAATAACATTAACCGGCAACTCTACCATCATCCAGAACTTAAAGGTCGTGCTTTTGAAAAAATCTTCTCCGGCTACAATTCTTCGAATATCGGCAAGTTCCTGAGGTGAACGAACGAAGGGAATCATCAAGTGTAAGTTGTCGTAACTCTCCCGAACTTTCTTAATTGCAGCCAGTTCCAGATTAAAAACGTCGGGGTTTGCTTTGTAGCGGTAAGCACCCCGAAAGCCAAGCATGGGATTTGGTTCCTGGGGTTCCCAAGCCTTCCCTCCGGGTAGTGATCGATACTCATTGGTTTTGAAATCCGTTGCTCTATAAACCACCGGTCTACCATCAAAAGCCCGGGTAAATTTCTCCAAGTTTGAAGCCAGGCTGTCAATATACTTTAACTGTTTTTTTTGTTTGATTGCTTCTTTGGGATGCATGCCAATATTGGCAATCATGAACTCAGCGCGCAGCAAACCCACTCCGTCAACGTGTTTTTTAGCAATCTTTGCTGCCAACTCCGGCTCAGCCAGGTTCACATATAAATTTGTCGCCGTTTTTAGCTTTTTTGTTACCTGTGCTACTTGTGATACTTTCTTTACTTTTTCTACTTTAATCTTGCTCCCCAAGTACACCTGCCCGCGGCTAGCGTCAACCGTCACTACCCAACCTTCTTTAAGTTTGGTCGTTGCCTCTTTGGCTCCTACTATAGCGGGGATTCCAAGTTCTCGGGACACAATGGCCGCGTGACTGGTCATACCACCTTTATTAGTCACAATCGCACTTGCCTTTTTCATCGCCGGGACATAGTCGGGGCTGGTCATTTCAGCAACCAAAACGTCCCCGTTTTCCACTTTCCCAATTTCTTTAGGGGACTTTGTAATCTTGACGTGGCCTGAAGCCACCCCGGGACTTGCCGGTATCCCGGTTAAAATCGGCGCGCTTGCCGCCTCTACGTCCTCTCCCTTAATACTTAATACTTTATACTTAATACTGGTCGTGGTTACTGGTCTTGTTTGGACGATATATAAATTTTTACCCTCTTTAGCCCACTCTATGTCCTGAGGGAAATAATAATGCTGCTGAAGTCTTTCACCTATTTTTGCCAATTTAACAATTTCCTCGTCAGAAAGCTTTCTTTTTGAAGCTAATTTCTTAGGTACTGCCGTTTCCTTAATTTCAAACCCAGCTCGGACAAGTTGAATTGCTTGATCGGCAAATTGCTTAGACAGAATAAAAAAAGTGTCCTTTTGGACGATGTATTTATCTGGTACAACTGAGCCCTGGACAATCAGCTCTCCCAAACCCCAAACCGCCTCAATTATTATTTTGTCCTTGTCATTTGTAACCGGATCAATGGTAAACATGACACCACTGGCTTCACTTTGAATCATTTTTTGAACGATGACTGAAATTTTTACTTTAGCATGATCAATTTTGTTCTCCTGTCGGTAGAAAATTGCTCGGGCGGTAAAAAGGCTGGCCCAACAATCTCTGACTCGGTGCAAAAGGCTTGCTTCGCCTTGGACGTTTAGAAACGTCGCCTGCTGGCCGGCAAAGCTGGCAGTTGGCAAGTCCTCCGCGGTAGCACTTGATCGAACGGCAACCAATGCTTTTTTGAAGCCCGAAAGTTTACGGTAATACTTGATAACCTCTTCTCCAACTATGTCTGGAATTTTGGATCCCTTGAGCAGTTCTTCAATCTTTTTTGAGGCTCTTTGGAAGCTTTCGGGGTCTTCCTTGTTGGTATCTTTTTGAATTGCAGCCAGCTTTTCGGCCAAATCATTTTCCCTGAGGAAAAGATCGTAGGCATGTACGGTGATTGCGAAACCAGTGGGCACGGGGAAACCCGCATTTGCCATCTCTCCCAAGTTGGCGCCTTTACCGCCGACAAGAGGAATGTCGTTTTTGTCTATCTTTCTGAAGTCAACAATAAAAGGTTGGGCAGCTGCCATTATTTCATATTAGAGCTTTGCTTTGAAGTAATCAACCCAGGGGATTTGGGCGGGGTCGACCTCGTGCAAAAGAGCTAAATAAAAGCTAACAAAGCTGCCCAGAATCAAAACTTCAAAAATTTGTGGCAATTTACGATACGCAGTTAAATGGTAGTTGGTAAAAGAAACGCCCTGTTTGCCAACTACCTCTTGGGTGAGAGAGTAGCGGCGTTTTACTTCACCAAAATAGACACCGGACTCAAAAAACAAGAAATGCAAAAATGCTTTTGCAGCCTCCGGGTAGCCCAAACCTTCCAAAAGATGGTGGTCGGCCTCAGGTAAATCAAAAAGGCAAGCAAAAGTCTTGGCTGTTTCATTAAGTTGATTTTTGAAAGCGTGAGCCACACCAAATAAGTGCTCGCTGGCTACCAAAACCGGGATTTTAGTGTAAAGTGTTTCCGCCAGCTCTTTGGCCGGATTTTTTTCCTTAGGAACTGTTGGGCCAAAAGCCTTAACAAATTTTTTAGCCTCTTCAACCGCTTCCGCAACTTCCGAATCCAGAAGGTTAATGAAACCACATCGGGCCAAAACTGCCAAAATTGCTCCGATTGAGTAACCAATGCCAAGCCGCGGCTTACCGCTCGGGTTTTCCTTGGCGTCAATGAGGTAATAGGGAATGTTTTTTTGACTCAATAATCGGGCAAGTTCACCACCTGTGGTAACGCCATAAACGATGGCCCCGCGATTAATTGCTTCGCCCGCTGCGGTTAGTGTCTCTGCGGTATTACCTGAATAAGAGGAGGCAATAACTAAAGTTTCTTGATTGACATAATCGGGTAATCTATATTCGGTGAAAATCTCAATCGGGGAACGGGCTTTATCTGTTAATAGTGAATCGGCAATGCGAGCGCCCAGCGCAGAGCCACCCATGCCAGAAACAACAACATTTTTGGCCAAACGACACGCGGCCGGGACTTCACCATCGGTAACCTGCTTCCAAGCATCTGCGACCTGCTCTGGCAATCTACGAATAGAGGTAAGCACCTCCCCCTGATCAAAGTCTTTAATATCCCCCAGCGAGTCCAAATTAATCATCTATTTAATTCCAAAAGTTTATCAATCAACTCAAATCCTCCCAAATGTTGGCTCCCGGTTGTATAAAAGTCAGATCTCAAAACCTTCGGTTCTGTTGTAACTCCAATGCCAGCTGTTTCTGTCATGTCCCGATCATTATTGCCATTTCCGATCGCAATCGTCTGTGAGAGATCAACATCCAGATACTTGCACAAACTCACCAAGGCAGTACCTTTATTTAGCCGTCTTGGTAAAATATCAAAGGCCTCTCCACTCCAAATGACAGCAAATTCACTCTCCGGGTCAATTTTCTTAACAATTTCATGGACATTTTTGTCATCGAACCGCGTATGGAAAGTGATTAAAAATTGTTTCGGTTCAAACGCCTCCGAGATTCTCGTCGTGTCGGCATATTTTTCCAGTTCCGACCTGATATTCCTCATTTTAGCCAGTGCTTTCTCATCAAATTTCTCGTGTTGAACAAGTTCGCCTTTAGCCAGTGTAAAAATTCCCACCTCACCGATTAAGGCAACATTATCCCAAAGTAGTTCATTAAAAACATCCTTTAAATAAATCGTACTTCTTCCGCTGTTAATAGCAATAAAATAATGTTTCTTAAGTTCGATCAATTTATCTCTCATTTCGCGCGCCAGGAGCCTTGTCCTTATAGTCATTGTCTGAGTTTCTGGAGTTTCCTCTACCTTAATTTGCGTTCCCTTTTTAATTGTTACTCCGTCAACATCGAAGCAAACAAGTTTAACGTCTTTAATATCATCCCTGGTTAGTTCGGTGATTGGTTTCATGAAGTTATCTTCATTCTAATTCTTTCACAATCAGAAGGTCAAGAGAAGTGGTTAGGTCTGCTTCGCCGGTTTTGGCAGCAACGTCAATTTGCGCTAGTTTTTGGATAACGTTTTTTAACTTCAGTTCCCCATACTTCGCCGCTTGCGAAACTAGCCTACTTTTTCGCCACGCCGGGCCAGCAAAAGTTTTGGGGTCAGAGCTAACCCAATATAAATCCCTCACTTGTCTTGCCATCAGGGCAAAAACAAATTCAACCGCTTCTTTTTGACACACCTCATGGAAAAGTCTCAAGGAAAAAGTGTCCAAAAATTTCCAAATAACCACGGGTAATTTAAATTCTTCATATTTGGTATCTTTGGGAAGAATTTTTTTTAACGAGGCTGGTATTTGATTTTTTTGCCAGATTAATACGTTTATGTCTTGATCAAAATCTTTTTCAGTAAGCTGACTTGCATCCTCAATAACAAATAATCGCTCGGTGGCAAAAAGCGAGTCGGTGGTAGTTATTTCGCGCAAGATCTCCCAGCCTTTCTTTCTGGCGGCAGACACAATCTCCAGCATTCGCTGCCGCGACACCGTCACATGGTCCCCATAAAGCACGGTTATCTTACTCATAATTTTTTATAAGCTGCGAGCATTATTTTTAATTTATCGTGGAAGCTGCCGCGACGACGACTGTGAGGTAAAAGCGCGCCGGAAAAATTTCGAGGGACGTGGGCCAGCTCGTGGATTAAAATCTCGTCTTGCTTATGCTGTGGAAGACGGTCAAAGCGTTCTGAGATAACCTCAAGTACATACGCAGGGTCTTGTTTGAGCGCTTTTTGCCAAATATTATTTAAACCCCAGATGCGCGCCATCGCTCTTGAAGTGGAGTTTTCGCTTCTTATGCAGAAAATACGTGAAGTCTCAATCCAGTAAACCCCAATCTTGCCGACCAAATAGACAACTCTTTTTTTAATATCAACCGCTTCAGAGCTTGTAAACCTCCGCGCCTTCTTTGACCACCTCATTGACCTTGACACCTACTATATCACCCTTGCCGGCGCTTTCAACCTGATCATGTTCTATTTGTATCGAACCAACCGTTTCGCTAAACAGCTCTTCTCCCCCTCTTTCAAAAACTACCTTGTCCCCCACAGAAAGGGCACCAGTTAGGTCAATAATCGCAACGCCTAACTTGTCGTAGTAATGAGACACTCGCCCGACTTTAATTTTGGCCACTAGTTATCACCCCCTCTAATTCTTTAATATGACAAATTGCAACCGCTAATGCATCCGCCGTATTATCAAAATGCGTTTTTTTACCTTTGACTTTGCGAACAGCCGCGCCCAGATGTTCCCGAACGCTCTTTTGAATCGCATCTTTGTCGGCGCGACCGCTGCCGGTTACCGTCTTTTTTATTTTACCGGGAGCATATTCAACCAAGGGTAGATGGCTGTGCGCGGCAGAAAGCATAATTGCTCCACAGGCTTGGCCGACCCGCATAGCCGTCTTGGCGTTTGTAGCAAAAAAAAGCATTTCGATTGCCATAACATCCGGTTTGTATTTGTCAATTATGCTTGTTAGCTGCCGATGAATTATGGCGAGCCTTTTTTCCGGAGTCCCGTCTTTTCCTGTCTCAATGAGACCATATTTAACCACTGCTAAAGCGCTTCCGCCATTCGTCTCAACTAAGCCATATCCTGTGGTTGCCGTCCCCGGATCAATCCCTAAAATCAGCATTGACTGATTATAGCATTTTGTGTTTAAATCAGTTATGGTTTCCGTCAAACCCAGACTCAATCAGGCAGATGTCAAACTTCTAAAAGGAATTTTTGCCACCAAAGATGACCTCAAAAAACTTGCTACAAAAGACGATCTCAAGGATTTCGCAACTAAAATCGATTTGTTAAAAATGGAAAGGCGACTAAAGCTACATGTTTCTAAAGCCAAGATTGATCTTGCCACACGAATCTCTAGAGTTGCGACCAGCTCGCCAACCATTAAAATGTTTAACGACCTTGAAGGACGCATAAATCGTTACCACCCCACCAACTAGTTATTTCTTTTTTGTTTTCTTCTGAAAAAAAGCCAGGTAAAGAATTGGTATAATTCCGGCGGTGTTTAAAATAAGAAGGGCTATGAACCAACCCTTTTGTTCATGCCTCGCTGACCTCCAAAGCGCAAGGCCCTTCCAAACAACATCCCAAAGCACTAAGGCCGCAACCAAAAAAACCGGGAATCCAGCCATTGGGCCCCAAAGAGCTGATTTAAAATTGAGTGCTTCAAAATTGGGCATTATCTTAATCATATACTATTTTGAAGTCTTTTTCGAAGCCATCTTTTTGGGTAGTGCTTTTTTCTTTGCTTTTACTTTTCTTTTAGGCTTTGGCTTGGCCTGTTTTGCTTCTTCCCTGCGCTTGGCCCGGGCATAGATTTGCTCAATATCTCTGGCGCTTTTGCCCCTGGTGTAATAAAGCTTACTTCGCTTAACACCCTTAGTGCCGGACCTTGACACTTCAATTTTTTCAATAACCGGAGATTCAAGTGGGAAAATGCGTTCAATACCAATTTTCTGCGCTCCGACGCGCCTCACGGTGAAGCTTTTGTTTTCGCCGCGGCCACGGATTTTAATCACCATACCTTCAAATACCTGGGTTCTTTCCTTTTCTCCCTCTTTAATTTTTTGGTGAACGGCAACCTCATCACCAACACCAAATTCAACTTCACCTAACTTCACATTTAACGCCATGGGTACTATTTTATCATTCTAGCTTCGGACTTACAATCTCGTCTGCCAGAACTGATATTTCATCTCCGCGGTCATCAAGTTTGCCCGTGACTAAAACGGCTTTGTGATCAACAAGCAGGTCATGGATTTGGGCAAAAAGCCTGGGAAAAATTACGATGGTGACTGACCCCGTTCCATCATTAACTTGGGCAAATGCCATTTCTTGTCCGGTTCTTTTTGTTATCACGATTCGTACATCACTAATCACGCAAGCTAGCTTGACCAGCGAGGCCTTACTGAACTCACTGGTTATATCTGTAATTCTGTGGGTAGCAAGCGCAGCAATGGGTTCGAGTATTTCGCTCACCGGTTTGGCGGAAAGTGAAAAGCCCAACAGCTGCCTTTCTAAGCTTTGAACTTCCTCATCATCTAATTCCGGTGTATCATAAGTTTTTACTGATCTTTTAAGAATGCTTGTCGCTTGACTGCCAAAAAGCCCTTGCTGGCCTTCATGGTGGTTTTTTTTAGGAATGCTGGCTCGAACCCCGTCCATAGACGAAAGCAGCCCCGCCCGGCTGCCAAATGGCGAGAGTGCCCCAACTTTTATCAAACTTTCCACCACTTTTTTGTTGACTTTTCGATTATCGACCCGCGAAACAAAATCTACAAAAGATAAAAAAGGCCCGGCTTTTCTGGCTGAAAGAATTGCCTCGATAGCAGCACCCCCGACGTTTTTAATGGCAGAGAGGCCAAAACGAATGCCTTCCTTGACCACCGTAAAATCAACTGCGCTTTCATTAATGTCCGGCGGCAAAACGGCAATGCCCATCCTTCTGCATTCAGCCACAGCCGCTGAAATTTTATCTTTATCCGAGGATTCTGCAGTCAAAACCGCGGTCATAAACTCAACCGGGTAATTGGCTTTCATATAGGCGGTTTGGTAAGCCACCATTCCGTAGCTTGCCGCGTGGGCTTTGTTAAACCCGTAACCTTGAAAGGGTTCAAAAAGCTTCCAAAGCCCTTCTGCCTCCTTTTTGGTCATTTCGGAAAACTTCACACACCCTTCCACGAATCTTTTGTGCTGGTGGGCCATCTCTTCCGGAATTTTTTTACCGACGGCTTTTCTGAATTTATCGACCTCCAACCAGTCATACCCGGCAAGCTCCAGCGCGGTATATAAAAGGTCATCTTGATAAACTAAAACCCCCAGAGATTTAGCTAAAAACTTCTCCATTTTAGGGTGATAATATACGACCTTTTTCTTGCCGTGTTTCCGGGCAATATATTCGTCAATGTTGTTCATCGGCCCGGGCCTGTAAAGAGCGACCATGATCATCAAGTCCTCAACTTTTTCAGGCTTTAAGTCAACCAAATATCTCGTCATCCCCGAACCCCCGAGCTGAAAAGTACCCATTGTTTCACCCCTTGAGAGCATCTCAAAAGTTTTTTTGTCATCCAAAGGTAGACCGCTTAGGTTTACCTTAATCTTTCTAGTTCGACTGACCAGTTCAATCGCTTTCCCCAGTATCGACAGGTTTCTGATACCCAGGATGTCAAGCTTAACCAAGCCCACATCGTCAATTGACCACATTTCATACTGAGTAATTAGTCTTTCTCCTGATGGTTCTTTTTGTAAGGGGGTAAAATCGGTTAAAGTGGTTGGGGAAATGACAACTCCGGCAGCGTGGACCGAAATGTGCCTGGCGTTGCCCTCGATTTGTTTTGCCAAAGTGATTACTTTTTTAGCGTCATCATCCGACTTGACTAGGTGAGCCAGTTCAATGCTTTCCTCCAAGGCTCGGTTTAGGGTCATGGGAAAGCCCTGTGAACCGATGGGTATTAATTTGGCAATCCTGTCGCCGGTTGCGTAGTCGTAGCCCATAACACGGGCACTGTCCCTTACTGAACCGCGCGCAAGCATTCTGCCAAAAGTACAAATCTGAGCAACTTTTTCCCTCCCATATTTCTGGGTTAAGTAAGCGATCATTTCCTCGCGCTTGTCATCGGCAATATCAAGGTCTATGTCAGGCGCGCTTGGCCGTTTAGGGTTTAAAAACCGCTCAAAAGGGAGTAAAAAACGAATCGGGTCAACTTGGGTAATTCTCAGGCTGTAGGACACGATAGAACCTGCCACCGATCCTCGGGTATTGATTGGAATATTCCTAGCCTCCGCCCAGTGGGCCATATCCTGAAAAATTAAGAAGTAGCCCGCATAGCCTTTGGAGATAATTACCTCAAGCTCGCTTTTTACTCGTTGCCGAATTTCTTTGGTTATCTTTGGATAGCGTTTGGGCAAGCCCTTCATCGTTTCTGCTTTTAACTGTTCCTCTGCGGTTAAGCCTTTTTGCAGCTTCACTTCGGGGAAGTGATACTGGCCCAAGGCTATTTCGATATTGCATTTATCCGCAATCACTCGGGAGTTTTTAATGGCCTCGGGCAAGTCTGAAAAAACTTCAACCATCTCTTCTGACGACTTTAAGTAAAAATCCGGTGTGTCGATAAAACGCATTCTTTTAACGTCGGAAATGTTTTTACCCGTGGCGATACACAAAAGCGCATCTTGGGCAGTTGCGTCAGTCTTTTTTATGTAGTGCGCATCGTTAGTGGCAACAAGTGGAATTCCCAGTTCTCGACTGATTGTTAAAATGCCGCTTTCTGCCTTTTTAACGTTTTGGGCCATTTGAGCAAGATCATTTTTTACTTCGGGTAGGCTAGCCTGCGCCGCCCAACCGGCGTAATCGTGCCTTTGCAGTTCAAAATAATAATCCTCACCAAAAATCTCCTGATGCCAGCGGGCAATTTCCCGGGCGGACTTGATGTCGTCTTCAAATAAAGCCTGCATCAGCTCACCCTGCGGACAGGCTGAAGTACAAATTAACCCCTTCGAGTACTTGGCCAGAGTTTCTCTATTAAAACGAGGTTTGTAATAGTAACCCTCAAGGTGAGCTAGTGAGGTTAATTTCATTAAGTTTTGGTAGCCCGTGACGTTTTTAGCCAGAAGGAGCAGATGATAATTTTTTTTAGTCCCTCTTTCTATGTAGCCCTCCATGCCAATAATGGGCTTGATGTTTTCTCTTTTGGCAGCTTTGTAAAATTCGATAACTCCATACATCACCCCATGATCGGTTATCGCGCATGTATCCATGCCATTTTCTTTCAAGTGGTCAAAAAGCGCGGAGGACTTGTGAATTTTTGACAGTCCGTCCAACAAACTGTATTCGCTGTGGACGTGGAGATGAACAAAGTGCGAAATCATTTTTGATACTCCTGATTTTCAATAATCTTTTGGCCCTCTTTAAGCGAAATGGTAAGTGCTAAAAAGGCCAAAAAGCCAAGTAAAAATAGTAAGGTGCGCACGCCCAAAACATCGCTAATAGTCGCCGAAAACATCACCGGGAAAATTGTTGCTATCGTTGCCAAAAACCAAAAATTTCCAAATACTCTACCCATCAGCGCGTCAGGTGTTTTTTCTTGAATATAAGTTTGAGCCGGGACGACAACCGCGACAAAAGACGCACCGGCGGCCATGAAAAGAACTACCGAAGCGACAATCCGTGTGAGCGGAGTAGTAAGCTGTGGCAGGAGGATGGCCGTTGCCCAAATTGCGGTACCCATGACAACAAGTCCTATTTCGATGATGCTCTTTTTCCTAACCTCTTTTTTCATAACTTTAGTTATGGTCAGAGTTCCCAAAGCAGCACCAATGCCTGCCGGAACCGCAATTAGAAATCCTGCATAGCTTGGACTGATGCGCAACAAATCCTGTGCCATAGCCGGCAAGTTAGTTGTCACAATGATTAAGGCAACGTGCAGCGCGATGAGCAAAAGAAATGGAAATAAAACGTCTTTGTGGCCACGGATAAAGCTGTAGCCTTCCTTAATTTTCACAAAAAAGTTAGCTAACTTTGCTTCAAAGCGCTTACCCAAGTTATTTTTAACGCGCATCCTGGGCAAAAGCGAAACGCTGATAAAAGCAAAAAAAAGCATTACGGCTGCTGCCAAAAAAGAATTTTTATAGCCAATAAAACTGTTTAAAATACCAGCCAGGCCAAAACCAGCTACAACAGAGACGTTTTGGGTAACAAAAAAAATGCCATTGGCTTGAGGCAGTTTTTCTTTGGGCACCACCCGGCGCAGGGAAGCAGCTTCCGCAGGAACATAAAATTGGTTAAAAAGCGCGTAAACCAAAACCACTCCGTACGACAAAAATAAATATTTCGGATCACTCAAAGCGTAAAGAAAAACAGCCACGGCTTGAAGCAAATTGGTCAGCATGAGAACCCTGCGGCGGTCAACCAGATCAACCAATGCAGCTGCAAAAGGTCCCAGAACAATCGCCGGGAGGGCGTAGGCAATCCAAATAATGGAAGTGGCAATCGTCGATCCGGTAGCTTCAAAAATTCTCACAATGATCAGAAAGTTCATGATTTGAATCGTCAGCTGTGAGAGCGCCTGAGAAAACCAAAGATGTAAAAAACGTTTAGTTTTGATCATCGGACAGACTATTTACTAATATCTCTTGAATTTGCCTAGGGTTGCCTTGGCCCTTCAGGCCGGCTTGTACTTGCCCGATCAAAAAGCCCAGGACCTCTTTTTTACCCTTACTATAATCTTGCACCGCTTTGCCGTTTTCTTTCAGAACTACTTGTACTACTTTTTCTACCTCATCTACTTGTACATACTTTCTCTTCCCCAGCTCTATCAATTTTCTAATCAGTCCCGCCGGCTCGGGAAAATCTTGATCCAAATTTTGATTGACCATTACACTAGCAATTAATTTAGCAGGTTCGGCTAGTTTACCCTGAGCCTGTCGAAGGGCCTGTTCAAAATACTCAGCCCGCGACCTATCGGCGACCAGAACTTCAACGTAGTTCACTGACAATCCAAGTTTTTTTAATTTTTCTCTTTTGACATTTGGCAACTCTGGAATTTTATTTGACAATTCGTTTATTTGTTTATTTGAATATTTCATCGGTGGTATATCCGGTTCAGGGAAATAACGGTAATCCTGTTCTTCTTCTTTGGTTCGCTGAGAAAAAGTCTTACCCGTTTCTTCACTATAACCTCTGGTTTCCTGAGTAACTTTTTTACCTGAGGATAAAATTTCCTCTTGCCGCTTGATTTCAACCCCAATTGCTTTTTTCATAAACCCGAAAGAATTTATATTCTTAAGCTCTACCTTATAGCCTGGAAGTTTGGCCACTTCGGAAGTGGCCAGGGATATATTGGCCTCTAATCTCATCGAGCCCTTTTCCATATCCGCGTCAGAAATACCCAAATATCGAATAATAAGTTGCAACTCCCTGGCAAATTTCTCAGCCTCCAGGGCAGAAGTCAAATCCGGCTCGGTAACTACTTCAACCAAAGGTACACCGCTGCGGTTAAAATCAACGAGTGAAACTTTCTTCCCATTGAGTGTTGTGTGCTGCAGTTTACCAGTATCTTCCTCTAAATGAACTCTCCTGATTCGTATTTTACCTAGCTTTCCTACCCCACAAAGCGGCGCATCATACTGGCTTATCTGGTAACCCTTAGGAAGGTCTGGATAAAAATAATGTTTGCGGTCAAATTTAGACTCGAGATTAACCTTGCAATCAAGGGCCAAGCCTAACATCATTGTCCATTCTACTGCCTTTTTATTGGGTACGGGCAAAGCCCCTGGCAACCCCAAACACACCGGGCAAGTTTGAGTGTTGGGGCTAACGGCAAAGTGGTCAGCTGGGCAGCCACAAAACATTTTGCTTTGAGTTGCCAACTCCACATGCACTTCCAATCCAATCACGGGGTGATATTTGCTCATACTTTAGGCTTTTTCTTGTGCCAGTCTGTTTTTGCTTGGTACTTTTCTCCCAAGTCAAAGAGTGCACCTTCAGACCATCTGGGACCAAAAATCTGCATACCCGTTGGAAGTCCAGAATTTGTAAACCCACAAGGAAGAGCTAAGGAAGGAACACCAGACAAACTAGCTGGGGCTGCGTAGACATCCATTAAATAAAGCTGCAGTGGGTCGTTTACCTTCTCCCCTATGTCATACGGAGGAATAGGTGAAACGGGGGCCACAATTGCATCCACCTTTTCAAAGGCTTTTGCCAAATCACTTTTTATTAACGTTCTTGCCCTGGCCGCTTTCTCATAATACCTACCAACATAGCCGGCTGACGAGGCGAACGTCCCCAGCATGATTCTTCGCTTAGCCTCTGGTCCAAAAAAAGAGCGTGGGTGGCCATACCGTACCCCATCATATCGCGATAAATTGCTCGCTGTTTCAGTGGGAGCGATGATGTAGTAGGCTGCTACGCCATACTTGGTATGTGGAAGGGAAATATCCACTATTTCATAGCCTAAACTTTTATAGATCTCTGTTGCCTTCAAAAAAATTTCTCTTGTTTCTTTATCAATTCCTTCAGAAATAAATTCTCTTGGTATGCCCAGCTTTTTGACTTTCTTGTCCACATGCTCTGATCTGGCTTTGCTCTGACTGGTTGCATCTAAGGGGTCACCTTTGTAAATTATTTGAAAATATTTCCTAAGTTTGGTGACTGTGGATGAAATAAGGCTTGGACAATCTAAACTACTGGCAAAAGCAATCACCCCATATCTGCTCACAGCTCCGTAGGTTGGTTTTATCCCACAAACATTTGTGTAAGAAGCTGGCATTCTGACTGACCCGCATGTATCGGTTGCGGTCGCAAGCTCAACCACCCCAGTAGCCACCGCCACCGCACTGCCGCTAGACGAACCGCCGGAAACTTTCGACATATCCCAAGGATTTTTTGTCGGACCAAAATCTGAGTTTTCTCCGCTTGCACCGTGGCCCCACGCGTCTTGATTTAATTTGTATTTGGTAACATACCCTGCGTCTTTGAGAAGTTTAACTACCGTGCCATCATATTGAGGCAGATAGCCCGCTAATACTCTTGAACCAGCTGTGGTTTCTATACCTTTGGTCACAAAAAGATCTTTGTGACCTAAGTTCCCTTCCGGATTAGCTTTTGTAAGAATAGCGTTATATTGATCTAATTTAATCCTGGAAGTGGCTTTTTCGGGGATATTTTTTTCTTTTTTGGAGCCAAATACATCAGCTGCTACAAAAAAACCATTGTAAGTGTCTTTTGCCGATGAAAGCGCATCATCTTGAGTCAAAGAACTCTGGACTTTGTCCTCCCGAAAAATATTCTTGGTGTCGTCTAAAATTTGGTAAGTAGGTTCAACGGCAGAAGTGTCTAATTCGTTAAGTACGTCCATGTAATCTAAAACTGCCTCCAGTTGCTTGGTGTATTGCGTGAGTTCCTTTTGGCTGAGGGTTAAGTTCGCCAGCTTTGCTACGTGCTCAACGTCACTCTTTTTGAGTTTCGCCATAGGCATA
>MGGO01000008.1:0-20561 GCA_001792465.1 Candidatus Woesebacteria bacterium RIFCSPHIGHO2_01_FULL_44_10 | reverse complement strand
TTAACCACTTGTTGCAGTTCTTTTCTTATGTTCCTTATTTTTGCTTCATTCCTTTCATCATTAATTATCCTTGCAATAGCATGTGGAGTTGCTAACAACCCAACATGGGTTAGAACAATATCTAATACCCCTTCTGGAATAAAAAGCCCTTCTTTTACCAATCCCTTGTACAAGGCCTGGTTCAGATTAAGATGAGTCAGTGCTGCTTGATGTATGACAACGTCACTTACCATTTTCCCCCACAGCCTAGCGGTTTCTCTTTCTTCAGGTAGGAGAGACGAAGCATTGTCAGCGACATAACTATATAATGGAAAGTCTTTCTTACGTGGTTTCCTGCCTTCTAGTTCTTTATTTTCATCTAAAGTCTTCATGTAATTCTCTGCCAAGAACCAAATGTCGCTGAGGTTTATTTCCAAAGAACTCTTTTTTCGATCATAATTAGATATCTTTTTTATCTTTTTTATATCTCTTTCTTTGCCAGGTTCTTCATTATTGAAAGTTATTACTCTTATTTTATAAATCGGAGACCTCTCAAAAAGGGATGCCATTGCCAATGTATCTACAGATAAGTTCATCACTGTGCCACCAGTTGTTGTAATCATTTGTGGATACTCAAATACGACCATCTCACCCTGCGCGGGCAAACTCACTCTTTCTAATCCATCTATAAACCAAGACTTACGATCAACTGACATTGGGTCGATTATACCATAAAATATAACTTATAACATTCCTTCTTTGTTAAGACTGCCAACTTGACATTTCCTTAGTTGTTCAGTTTACTCTAAATAATGAGAGGTTTCCTTTTTTCTACCCCTGCTCTAAAAATCTTTGCTTCATTTTTTACTGATCTCGCTGCAGCCTGGTTTGTTTCTGCCTTTGCGCTCACAAATCCCATCCTATTGACTACTAACTTTGTTTCTTCCATAATGTCTTTATATATTGCTATTAGAATCCAGAAGGAACTAAAAAATGACTCTTGATCAATTTTTTGGGCGTGCACAAGTCGGCTTTGCTTTGGTAGTAATTGCTTTCGTCTTGGCTTATTATGTTTTCGAAATAAAAGGCAAACCCTCAAAAAAACGTTCCTAGCTATGGTTGAAAACCAAAAATATACCGGATAATCACTTTTTCCTCAACAGAGTTTATGAAAATTAGGCAGCAGTCGGTTATCCCCCCAGACAAACTTCCACAACCAAATTACCCACTACAAACTATTAATCGCTCTTCGAGTGGTAAAGTCATCGGCCGTGGCGGGAAAGTGACAAGAACTAAGCCATAGCTTCGAGGGCCTTGATGCGCTGACTAACCGGTGGGTGGGTGTTAAAAAGCGAAGCAAACCACCCAATGGCGTCGTGACGGTTTTTCAGGGGATTGGCAAAATATAAGTGGGCGGTAGCTTTGTTGGCGACCTCCAGTGGCTCGCGATCGCTTGAGATTTTCTTTAAGGCGCTGATCAAGCCGTTGGGTTGGCGGGTAATACCAATGGCGCTGGCGTCAGCCAAAAATTCCCTACGTCTAGAAATAGCAAGTTGAATTAACTGGGCAATAATCGGCGAAAGAATCGCAAAAACAAGTCCAACTACCAAAAATAGCGCACCCATTTTATTGTCCTGGCTGTCACGGCTGCGGCTTCCAAACCATCTAGCCCGCAACAACCAGTCACCCAAAAGAGCCACTAAACCTACTAAAACTGCGACAATGCTCATCAGGCGGGTGTCGTAGTTTTTAACGTGGCTAAGCTCATGGGCAACAACTCCCTCAAGCTCGGTCCTGTTTAATTTGTCCAAGAGGCCGGTTGTGGCGACCACGACTGCGTGCTTTGGGTCCCTGCCCGTGGCAAAAGCGTTGGGGGCGGTGTCATCAATCACGTATAGTTTTGGTTTTGGTAAGCCTGAAGCAATGGCCAGATTTTCAGCCACCGTATAAAAATCAAAATACTCCCGCCTTTTCGCGGGCTTTGCCCCAGAGATACCCAAGACAATTTTATCAGAAAACCAATAGCTCCCCAGGCTCATCAGTCCGGAGATAATCAAGGCCAGGCCAGTCATCCCCAAACCGCCAGTCTCATAACCATAATAGGCCGCAAAACCTCTAGAGATAAAATAAACGGCCAAAGTTACAAACAATACAAACGCAACAATTACAATTGCGCTTTTGCGGCGATTGCTAGCAGCAGCCTCATAAATATTTTTCATTAAAGTTTAATTTTGGGCGACTTTAGATCTGCACCTGAAACTTCGACATGTTCCCCAGATTCGGGAGTAATTATCCCTGGCAACTCGGCAAAATTAAACATCCCCGCAATTAAACTTGACGGGAAAGCGACTCGCTTAACGTTAAAATCGGCTGTCAAATCAATGACCAAACGACGAGCGTACATCACTTTGTCGCTGGTGTCCCGCAGTTCATCCATCAAACGCACGACAACATTGTCTGCTTTCAACTCGGGGTTATCCTCTACTGCTACTTGGAAACTTGGTAAAACGCTCGCCAACTGACTTCCGGCATCGGCCATTTTTTGAGCATTTCCCGACTTGACCGCGGCAGCGATGGCTCGCCTGGCATTGGCTAAATCCTCAAAAATCCCTTTCTCGTGCTTTAAGTAGCCTTTGGTCGAAGACTCCAGATTGGGAATCAAATCAGCTTGGCGCTTTAGTTGATTACCAATCTCCTGAACGGCAGCTTTGATTCGGGCCTTTGCCGAAACGAAAAAATTATATGTGCTAACCAGCCAAACCAAGATGACAGCAGCAATTCCAATTACTAAATAAATCATTTTTTAATCACCTCCTTAAATTCGCTTAAACTTAACGAATTGATTATATCACCTTTGGTGGCCCAACCTCTTCGAGCTACGTCGACTCCATATTTCATATTCGCCATTTGAGTTATACCGTGTGAGTCCGTTCCCAAGGTCAACTTCACACCTTTACTGACCGCATCACGAACCAGGTTATCCGGCAAATCAAGGCGTACCGGATCGGCATTGATTTCCAGCCATTTATTATGTTTAACGCAGAAATCAAAAATCTCAGGCCAATTAAGCTCAATGCTTTCCCGCCAGTTAAGTCTCCGGGCGGTCGGATGAGCAAAAATTTTCACTTTGGGATGGGCAAGGCCAGACAGAACTCTTTTGGTCATGGCGTCTCGAGATTGACTGAAACTGGAGTGGATGGATACTAGGGCAAAATCAAGCGTCTGTAAGCCTTCATCGGGCACTGGTAAAGACCCGTCCGGTAAAATATCAATTTCCAGGCCGTTAAATGCTTTAACGGAACTTTTAAGTTTCGCAACCTTTCGTTGTTTTCTTTTCAGAATCGCCACAATCTCTTTTTCATTATGTTTGGATTTGCTCGGATTGTGTTCGGTAAAGGCAACGTATTCGTAGTTTAATTCTTCCGCCTTTCTCACTACCTCCTCCATACTACTTATCCCAACGTCATGACTTGTTTCAATATCAAAGCTGCTGTGGATTTGCAAATCAGCCTTAATATCTGTTAACTCAATCAGATTGGGAAGTTTGTTGCTGCGAGCAGCGTCAATTTCTCCCGTATCTTCTCTTAATTCAGGAGAGATGTAGTCAAGACCGAGTCTTTTGTATAAGTCTTCCTCGGTTTTTACTTTCTCAAGTTTGCCTTTTATTTTTATTCCGTAATCAGACAAACTCATGCCTTTTTTAAGAGCTAATTCGCGCAAAGCAATATTGTGGTGCTTGCTCCCGGTAAAGTGTTGCAGCAAAGCACCGTAAGCATCAGGTATTTCTACCATCAGATCCACTTGCTTGTTGCCGGGAACGATAATTGAAGCTGTCCTGTCACCTTTTTCCAAAATCCGAGTCGCGTTTGGGTACTTAGTAAAATGGTTAATTGTTTCTGCTGCATTTGTGCTGGCTGCGGCAATATCCACGTCCCCCACAGTTGAAGCCTTGCGGCGCAAACTACCCAAAGCGTCAGCCCTAGTTACATTTTTATCTTTTTCAAGCCAAGCAACTATCCCATCTGCAATTTCCTGGGCATATGGTAAAAGTAGGCGTTGTGGATTTTTCTTCAGCTCGCGTAAAGATTTTTTAACTTCGCTTGGCACTTCACCCGATTTAGCCATTTTAAGCGCGGTTTTTGGCCCTATTCCAGGCACTTTCATCAGTTCAAACATACTTTCAGGCAGGCCTTTCATGACGACACTGAAATGTTTTGATTTACCGGTTCTAAAAATTTCATCCAAGTGTTTGGCTATGGACTCCCCGATCCCGGCAACATCCGTCAATTTGCCGTCATCCCAAAGATCTTTGGCCTCGGAAGATAAATGTTCGACCGCATCAGCCGCCCGCTCGTAGGCCACAATGCGAAATTTGTTACGGTCCGCGTCTTTTATCTTGTAAGCCGCCGCCACATCCCGCAAAAGCTCAGCAATCTCAACATTAGTCATGTTCTTACTTATTTTCATACATTCCGTTTTCTTAATGCTGTAGTAACTCTATCCCTAAACTTATCAAAAAAGGAATCCAAAATAGCCAGATCAGAATCTGGACCTATATCATCTTTCTTCAACGAGTAACCCATCTCAGAGGCCAACTTTTCAGTTCTGCTCATAAATTCCTGGGCGTTCCTGTCCTTTCTATCTGGGAAAAAGAGTTTATTTTTCAAAATCTCATCACCCGGCCGGTTGTCTTTAAAAATTCTATCCTTAATTTCATCTCTTGAAAAATTAGTTGAATGAAAACTTGACGGCCCGCCCAATCCAACAAAACCAATATCACTAAACAATCCAGCACTCTCCAAAGCCCTTAAAAATTGTCTTGCCTTAAGGCCTGATCCTATGTAGTCATCAACCACAACAAGCTTAAGACCTTTTGCATTAATTCCATTTGATTCAAGCTCTTCAATTATTGGCTTGGGGTCTTCACTTGCGTATGCTCTAACGTGCCCCTTCTTAAGCTGAATTATTTTGTCAGCTGGCAACCCGGCGGCCATTAGAAGCTCAGCGCTAATAAAACCACTCGCTCCAGTAGTCATTACTACATCAAAATTTTTTTCATTAATCCAGGAAACTACGTCTCTAACATTACCTGCAACAAATTCAACTACCTCATCTGAAAGATTTTTTTCTAACTCTTCAACCCTAATTCCAATTTCTCTGTTGTCTGAACCGTATATTGTTTCAAAACCTTCCACTACAGTTTCATTATAGATCATTTGGCTTTATCTTCGTCAATACGAATTGTTAACCAGCTTGCTTTCATTCTATATACACACTAAAATTAACTAATGAAGATTACAACAAACGTTAAGGGGCAGCTTGCCATAAGTAAAGCTGAGTTGCGAGCTTTGGAGTTGGGATATATCCCAAGTAGGCCAATTTTTGATACCAGATACGATTTGATTCTTGATGATAGAAAATCTCTAAAAAGAATCCAAGTTAAATACGCCAACGGTACCCCTTCACATAGCAGGGGTTCGGTAGTTGTTAAACTGTCTTACGAAGATAGAAATAAAAGAAAGTTCATGTATCAACAAGAAGAGGTCGACGGATTAATTGTCTACCTACCCAAGATCGATAAATTGTGCTACTTTCCACTTGAAATTTTTGTCAATAAAGGGAATTTGGCTGTAAGAATTCAGAAACCTCTAAACAATCGAAAAAAGGGAATAATTTTTGCGGAGGATTATTATTGGTAAATTTGGTATACTAAGCAAGTTTTGGGGGTGTAGCTCAATCGGCTAGAGCGCTTCCCTGTCACGGAAGAGGCTGCGGGTTCGAGTCCCGTCGCTCCCGCCCGAACAGATTGGCGGCAGTGTTGAAGGCCAGGAAATATTTTCGCCACTGATCTGCTGTTTGCTGATATTGATTCTCTCCCACAAAGAAATCCAACCATAGTTCACGCGCCCGGGCGACCTCTTTGATTGCGCTTGCCCGTCGAACAGTACTTTTGGTTAAGTCAAAGAGTTCGAGCGCTCTTTGATTGGCCAACCCAGCGTACTCAAAGTTTTGTTTTTTTTGCCATTTTATAGCACGCTCGACCTCACTACCGATATTGGCCATTTGTTCTGCCAGACTCAGTTTAGACCAGCGTTCGGAAGTTAAGTCAGTGTGCTGCATATTATTTTATTAACCGATTTACAATGCTTCTAATTTGCTTAAGCTGCGCTTTTGTTATTTGCTTCTTGACCAAAATCATTCTCCTATATCATAAATTATCCCGTCTATCTTGACAATCCCGCTTCAATCAACTAAATTGCACACCATGTACTCGCAAAGAAATGCATAGATTTGTCCGATACTTGCATAGATTTGCATAGATACTGTATAATTGCTCATGGATAAAAAATTACTAACTATTGGTCAAACAGCCAAGTTACTTGGGGTGTCGATTGACACCTTACGCAGGTGGGACAAAAGCGGTAAATTCTCTCCACTGCGTATTACTCCGGGTGGAAATAGATATTACCGAAGATCTGATATCGACTTGTTTATCAACGACTCCCTCACTGAAGCTAAAAACTGGGCAGTGTCTCTTACTCCACTTGAACCCAACCAAAAACATTACTGCAAAACGCGTGACATCTTTCAAGCACGACTAGAACATTTTAAAGACGAGATGATAAAGTCGGTTGGAGAAAATACTGCTTCACTTATAACGGCTGTCGCGGGAGAAATAGGCAACAACTCCTTTGATCACAATCTTGGCAATTGGCCAGATATATTGGGTATCTACTTCTCCTACTCTTTAACACAAAAAAGAATAATCCTAGCAGACCGAGGCTTGGGAATATTGGCCACGCTAAAGAAAGTTAAGCCGCAGCTAACAGATCATAAAGAGGCTTTGAAAACTGCCTTTACAGAAACAATTTCAGGAAGAGCTCCTGAAAATAGAGGTAACGGATTAAAATTTGTAAGAAAGGTCATTACCGAAAACTCATTGCGGCTTTCTTTCCAAACAGGCAACGCCTTGTTACAATTGAAGGACCAGGATGTTTCCATGAAAATCGAAGAAACAGAAGACAAAATGCGGGGATGTTTGGCTGTAATTGAATATTAAAATACATGATTATAAAAATAAACAAATTTGGCACGACTCTGGTGTCTCGTCCTGCTGGAAAAGAAGCATTTTTAGCCTTTCAGCCCACTCTGAGAGAAATCTCTGAAAATGAAAACATAGAAGTAGACTTCGATGGTGTTCACGTACTCGCTCCATCTTGGGCAGATGAGTTCCTAACGCCACTCTACGGTCAATTCGAAGCCAGAATAAAACTTATAAATACTACTAACCCCTCTGTTTTAGAAAGTTTGAAAATTTTGAAATTAAATTAGTCTTGACATTGCGACTTCAATCAATTAAATTGCACTCAAGCTGCCCAGGAAGGGGCCCTGCCACCCCGTAGCCATGCGAAGGGTGGTGAGCAAGTTTGAACAAGAACAACATAAGTCTAAAATCAATCCTTAAGTTCCTCAAATTAAACGAATCTACGATGAGCACTATTTTGGGAGCTGCCGTAATTGTGGTTGTTGCCGTTTTGGTCGTACGCTATTTCAGAGGCTTGGATACTGGCAAACTGCCTTTTGATAACGGATCTGCAACCGAGAACCAAGAAGCAACAGTAGGAGCGACTTACACTGTCAAAGCGGGAGACACTCTCTGGAGCATAGCTGAAGATGCCTACGCATCGGGATACAATTGGACAGATATCGCCAAGGCAAATAAATTGACAGACGCGAATCAAATTGAAGTTGGCCAAAAACTAACTATTCCAGATGTGGAAGCCAGTGTGAAAACTGTAGCCGAGCGTGGAACAATTGAACAAAAAACTGACTCAATTGCCGGAGCTACGTATACCGTGGTTCACGGAGACAGCCTTTGGGAAATAGCCGTTAGAGCCTATGGTGACGGTTACCAATGGGTAAATATTGCCAGAGAAAACAATCTAACAAATCCAAACGTCATCCACGCCGGAAACGTTTTAACTCTCCCGCGATAGAATGGTATAGTTTCTATAACTGTGAGACTTATGGATAACTTGCTTGATGGGTTGAAAATTTTAAACATCAATTCCATCAATCATTACATCGTGGGGCTTTTTGCCGTCCGATATTACCTTGAAGGCCACCTGCCCGATGAGATGCCTGAAGGCGAAGATATTGATATTGTTATCGCCCAGCAAGACTCCAGCCGAATTCTGGACTTATTTAGCGGCCGTGAATTTGAAAAGGTAACTACCGAGAAAGGCGAAATCATCACCAAATTTTACCCTGAGAGCTTGGGAAAGCTTGTGGAATTCACTCTATTTAACGATTTCCGGGTTAACGAAATTAAAATTGACTTTGGTCTACGCCCAGAAATTTTGAAATTAACTAAGAAAATTAAAATTACCAGCCTGACCACTAAAATAGCTTCTCTTGATCTTTTAATTGCTCAAAAACTGGTCATGTTCAGGGGTGAAGGAGTGTATAATCCCTGCGATAAAAGAGATCTCTATTTATTAATCAAAAACAAAAAATGTCAAAAAGATATTGGCGAGACTTTAAACAAAGTGCTTCCAGTTGTTATCGAGAGAAATAATAAAACCAAACAAACCGAACTTAAATCCCTACTCACTCAAAGGTATCACTTAATCAAATCTCAAGTGGTATAATAATCCCATCGCGGGATTAGTTGAGCGGCTCAACGCCACCTTCCCAAGGTGGAAAGACGGGTTCGACTCCCGTATCCCGCTCAAAAGCAAAAGAAACGGACAGAAAGTTATTAGAAAATGACAGCAAGATTACAATCACACTATGAGTAGACTCAGAGAAATAGAAAGACGACTGGGACGGGAGGATGCCTGGTCTAACGCTCTATCAGTTCCAAAAGAAACTGCTGAATTGTGGCCAAGGTTTATAAAAGTAAAAGGTGCAATTTTGACAGCTTTAACTTCTCAAACATCGCAAACTCGAAGAAAGCTAGATACATTTAGTTGGTCAGGAGTGGATTCTGGAATTCACGACCATAGAGGTCAGGTAAAGGGCGTTATAAATGGGATAGAATTAGAGCTTGACATAGAAGGAACCACTGTAGATGACCAGGCTCAAGTTGTTGTAGATAAAGATGGGCAATGGGAAATTGTTCATTCAAAGGCACAGTGTATGGAAATTTGTGGAACATTTACGTCTGCAGATAGACGTAGGGGGGCGGTGAAATTTCAAATAGGAAATGCAGGCACACCTTTCGAGGCCTATTGGCTTCAAATTGCAGACGGAAGGCTAAGGTTGGAACAAGTAGTACATGGCAAGGATGTTTTTGATACTGAATCATTTGGAGATGGGAAAGATCAAGTAAATATTCCGGGGACAAGAATAGTGATACCGCGCTTTATTGAGGACTAATATTTCACCGATTGTTAAACATCTACAGTATCATTAATTACTCAAGCAGATACGAAGCTGGATAAACCGAAGTGCTCTTTTAAGGCTGAAAGTTCTAAACCCAACTCTGGAGTGATATACTTTGATAAGCTAAGCTTAAGGCTACGCCAAAGGTTCGAGCCCAGTACGGTATCCAGCTCAGATTTGACAATTGCTTCTTACTTCTTCTAATCTGAAATTGGTAAGGGGGTGAAAATTACGAAAAAACTTCTTCCATTCGTGGTTTACTGGCTGGTAAATTTTATTATTATTTACGCGGCGGGGACATTTTTCACTGACGGCTTTGCTTTTGGTAGCGCCAATGTTCCCACCCCGGTTCTGGCCATGGGCTGGACGGCTTTGCTTTTAATTGTCCTTTGTAGGTTAGCCAAACCACTGGTCGCCCGAGTCAAAATCAAATTTAACAGCCGCTTAAGAAATTTCATCCTTTACTGGGGTGTAAATTCCGTGGCCATCTGGGTTCTGGCCAGAATTCCGGCCTTAACCGGCTTTGGTATTGCCCGATTTTATTGGGCCATCGGCCTCGGCTTAGCAACCAACCTCGGCCAGTGGGTTACCAGACAAGTTCTAAAAGCTACAAAAATGATATAATTGTGGGCAAGCCCGCCGCGAGGCGAGGCAAGCCAAGGTAGCTCAGCTGGCAGAGCATTCCCTTCGTAAGGGAGAGGTCGTGGGTTCGATCCCCACCCTTGGCTCTCGGCTATGAGAAGATATTCAAGACTAGCGCAGGTCGAGCACAAAAAAAATCGCAGAGCTATTTTTGTCTACGGCTTCTTAACTATTGCGCTAATTGTTTTACTGCTTTTCTTTGGCTTACCTTCAATTGTTAGGCTCGCGGGGTTCTTAACAGATTTGCGAAGCAGTGGCCAATCGGTAGAAATTAATGACAAAACCCCTCCCGCTCCGTCTCGATTTGAAATCCCGCCCGAGTACACAAACAAATCCAGAATTGAAATTTCCGGCAGCGCTGAGGCAGGGGCAACGGTAAAGCTCTTTATCAATGGTGATGAAAGGGAAACGGTTGCGGACGACTCTGGTAAGTTTTCATTTAGTGTTTCGCTGTCTAAAGGCGATAATCAATTCTGGGCCCTTGTCATTGATAAAAGCGGTAATGAAAGCACCGAGTCAAGCCGCTACAAAGTTGTCTATGACGACAAAGAACCACTAATTGAAATCTCCTCCCCGTCCGATGGCCAAACTTTCAGTGGATCAGCCAGTCAAAGAATTGAAATAAAGGGAACCACTGAAACCGAGGCGACCGTAAAAGTCAATGACAGAATAGCCATCATCGATTCCGAAGGCAACTTCAGCCTGAGTATCTCTTTGATCGAAGGCCAAAATACACTTGAACTAATTGCCACCGATCCGGCGGGCAATAAAGCCACCAAATCACTCACTGTAAACTATTCCCCATAAAATAGCTATCCAGCCCATGACCCAAGGATAAAAAAGGGTGTTGGTAAACTGGGTATGGACTAAAAGGGCAATTGCTGAGGCTAAAAATAGTCGGCTGGTATTTCTGACCAAACCAATTCCCAAATCACCAAAAAGAATCAGTCCAACCACTCCCATCGTGGCCCAGATAAACAACAAGCTGTTGTCCAATCCCGAGCAAGAGTGTGACCGGGAGTCGCCTCCCCTGAATTCGCAAAGATTATTAAAACCAACCCCAAACAGCGGGTACTCCTTAATAATCTGAACGCTTTCGGTGTAATTTTGAGCCTTGGCGATTATCGAGTGAGTCCGAGTGAGAATCACGCCGTAACCAGCAGGTCGAGGAAGCAAGGTCAGCAGCAAGAAGCCAGCAACTAACAGTAAGGGACTATACTTGATAACTTTCTTTGGAATCAAAAAGACAAGCCCTGCTAAAAACGCTAGGTAACTTGCCCGAGAGTAGGTAAAAGCCAAAGTCAATACAAGAATAAGTCCAAGTCTAAGTCGTTTTTGGGAAAAGGCCAAAAGCGCGGTGAAAACTAAAATAACTCCGGTAAAAGCCGGGTCAAGAAACGCTCCCACCAAGCGATATAAGTGATCGTCCCAGTCAAAATATTGCAGCGCAGTCAAATCCGGCTGCCAAAAATATTGAATCCAGCCAAAAAAAGCGGTTGCAACTCCTACAACTAGCAGGCCTTGTGTCAACAACTTCTTTTTATCCTGGAAATTTTTCCAAACAAAGACAAAAAGAAAGCTGTAAGCAATAAAACGAATCAGATAGAGTGCAGAGGACAGAGTGAAGAGCCCGTAGTTAAGAAATAAAGAAAAAACCATGACTGCAAAAAGACTCAAGAATTTGCCAAATACTTTTGGATATCTTTTTGTAGTTAAAAGTGTATAAACAGCAATAATACCAACCACCAAGTCAGTGGAATGAATTGTTATTCCAAGCAAGTCCATACGCAGTAACTGCCCGAACGGAAATAAAATCAGATATAAAAAAATCAATTTTTCTGCCATATATACATTTTGCTCCAGGCTATAAACGAGTGCCAGCTCATGATGGCTGCAGCCACAAAACCATGGATTCCATCTAACAGTCCAAGTCTAAGAATATAGTTTAAGAAAAATTTAAATACAGGATAAGTAATTATTTTAATTATTGAGGACTTTTTCCCCTCTTTTGCATTCTCCTTTGCGTGTAAACTGCTATGAAAGTTAATCTGAGTAATAAATTGTTTCAAAGTTTGATGAGGGTAATGTACGAGCTCATTTTTAAGTGTCCCAACTCGACCTTTAACATCCCAATATTCATGCACCGCTCGTTGCCACTTCCCAGCACTTCTTTTGGCCAGTCTTAATAACTTAATATTCCCACTCTCACCATATTTTAGTTTTCTCCCCCACAGAACGTCTCTTCTTTGAATTTTGAAACTTGAAAATTGATTGTAAATTGTAAATTGTAAATTTAAAATTTCATCCCGCAAAGCGGGTGATACTACCTCATCTGAATCGATAAACAATACCCATTTACCCTGAGCTTGTCGAAGGGCAAAATTCCTCTGCGCTGCCCAATCGTTGTTTAAGTGCCTCCTGAAAATTCTCCCCCCAAATTTTTTTGCAATTCCTACTGTCTTGTCGACTGAAAAATCATCAATGACAACTACTTCTTCTGCCCAACGCACACTCGTCAAGCATCTTTCAATGACAGTTGCATTATCCCTCGTCAGCACCACAGCTGAGATGTGTATTTTCCTTGACATTTCTGATATAATATGTCTGCGAAAGCGGAGCCGAATACTACCACTATTGGCGGGTGTTCCGGTAAACCGGAGATAGGCTCGTCCCCCTATATCCAAGCAATTGGTGACGGGGGTTTTTCTTTTCAGACTTCCTTGACATAACCTGACTTCTTGCCTTTTGCCAGCAATGTCCCCATCTTTACTTCACCGGCCAAAGCCTCACGGACAAAACCAGCCAGTGCGTCTGCCAATCTTAAAATTGCGTCTGATTCCTCCTTACGTATTCCCCTCACCTTTTCCGTTCTAATTTCTTTCTCAAGGCGTCTCTTTCGCTCTCAGTAATAATAACTGAGACAATAAAAATCTTTCCCAGCGTATCCTGGCCTGTTTCATCAATGTAGCAATAAAGCTTTTTTACCGCCATCTTACCTTAAGTCTACCAAAAAAGCTAAAATTTGACAGTGAAAAGAATTGAAAAGAAAGCCTGGCCAGAATATTTTGAAAAAATTCTTTCCGGAGATAAAACTTTTGAGCTTAGACTAGCTGACTTTGATGTCGATGAAGGCGATACTCTTGTTTTACGCGAATGGGACCCAAAAACTAAAAATTATACGGGGCGAAAAATTGAAAAAAAGGTTAGCTTCGTTTTCAAAACCAAATTCCAAAAATTCTGAAGCAAACAAGATATTGCCAAGTACGGATTTCAAGTAATTGGGTTCAAATAACTATCCCACCTTCCACTGACCAACCCATTTATCCGCCTCGGTCTGAATTTTTTTTAAGGCCATGCTTCCCAAAGTTTATCACACCCCCACTTTCTGTTAAAATTATAGAATGAAGAAAACAATTATATTCGATTATGATGATACTTTGGTAAAAACAAGACAATCAAAATGGGACGCCTTAAAAGAAACAGCCAAACGATATTATAATCTAGATGTTGACGAAGAGCACATAAGACAATATTGGGGCAGGCCGTTTCAAGAAATGCTAACCGGCACTTTTAAAAAGGTCGATTCTTACGAGAACCTGCAAAAACATTATTTTAGCGTTACCAACGAGTTCCCAATGCGGGCCCATGCAGATAGTGTGAAAACTGTAAATAAACTACTAAAAAACTATCTCGTTGGAATTCTAACTGCGAGTAACCGTAAATTAGTAACTGACGATCTAACAATGCTTGGTTTCCCCATCAAAAAATTTTTTTATATACAAACAGCGGAAGACACAAATGTTCATAAACCAGACCCGAAAGTTTTTGACCCGATTTTGGCAAAGTTGAATAAATATAAAATTCGCAGATCCAACATTTTTTACATTGGAGATTCTATAAAGGATTACTTAGCCGCAAGGGGTGCAGGCCTAAATTTTATTGGTATAACTCATGGAACTACGACTTCTAAAGAGTTTGAGAACGAGGGAATAAAATACGTTAATTCTCTCAAAGGTCTCCCAGTGGCCATTAAAAATACTTTCACTCCCGGAGTGTAAGTTACTTAAAAATTTTCACCGTATAATAAACAACTAATGGAACTGAGGCCAGGGAGGCGATGATTGTGGCTAGACCTATCCCCACCAACCCATAAAGCCGGGCTAAAGGAAAAATTGCCACTGCCAGAGCAACAATGCTTACAAAAGTCACGGTGGTTAAATATTCCTGCTTTTTGACCGCCAGAAAAACCGTTCGGGCCGGATTAACCAAAGCCCGGGTAATGGCATAAATAACCAAAACTTTCAAAACAGGCACAATCGGCAACCAAACCTCACCCAAAACAATCGTCACTGCCAGTTTGGTAAAAATAACTAGAACCAGCCCACCAGGTAAAACTAAAGCGGCCGTGGCAAGGGTTGTTTTGACAAGAGCATCTTTCAATTCTTTCTTACTTTCGGAAATTTTGGCATAAATCGGTAGCGTTACCTTGCCAAAAACATCAGCCACCTCTGTTACGGGTAGGGTTGCCACTTTGTAGGCCATTTGATAAAACCCAAGACTTGTTTCTCCCAAAAACCGGCCAACAACAATGTCATCCCCTTGGCGGAAAAGATATTCAAAAATCCCAGCTCCAGTTAACCATTTGCCTCTGGAAACAATTTTTTTGAAGGTTTCAGATTCAAAAGCCAACTTTGGCCGGGGGCGTATCAAAGCATGGGTCAAAATAACTTCCAGCACGCTTCCGGCAATTAAGCCCCAAACCAAAGAAGCCGGAGTACGGGTTGTTAAAGCCACAACTATGGCAACGGCCGAGTCAAAAGTAAAGATGGCCATCCGAATCCAAAACTCTTTGCCAAACTCCAGCTCCTTTTGAAATTTAACCCGAGCGGGGCTTATAAAACCACGAATTGCTGAAACCAAACTGATAAGCAAAACCAAGTTAAGGGCCCCGGGAGCGTTAAAAAACCGTACTACCAAAGGCGCGCAGACTAAAATTAAAAGAGCAATTAAAAATCCTCGGGCAATTGAGACCAGCCAGGCCGTGTCGATGTATTTTTCTAAGTTTTCCTTTTGTTGAATCAGAAAGACATTAATCCCCGTTTCAGTAAAAACTTCCAGGAAAGCTAGAACTAAAGTAGCAATACCATATAATCCAAATTGAGCCGGTAGAAGAATCCGAGCCAAGATAACTGTACGCAACAAAGCCACCAAACGGCTGGCCACCCGAAACCCCCCCATCCACCCAAACCCCCTTGCAGTTTCTCTAACGTAACTCATTTTTTTAGTATACCAGCAACAAAGCCTCGCATCACGGCAACGTCGGAGACAAACTGCAAAACAATGCCCCAGAACCCAGCTTTGCGAAAAGCACGAAGGCAATAAATAAATAATCCAATAAACAAATAGACAAATAAGTACCAATGCCCTAATATTCCCAAAACCAACACGATTAATCCAGTCAAGTATCTTGCAAAAACCAATAAAACTTTTACATTGTGCGACTTAAATTTCTTTTCTGAATTCCACCAGATTCCCGATCTGACATCACCTTTTGCATATTCATAAATCTTAGACTGAAATTCTTGAACTGTTTCAGGCATCTTCCACTCTACCCTAGCATTTCGAACCCGGGCAATTCTTGCTCCTACCTCAATAGCTTTATGATTAAAAACTGTATCCTCAGCAGTATTTATACCTTCCGGAAATTCACCAATCCTCTCCCAAAGCTCCTTGGTAAATGCAACTGATCTTGTTGCGGGTAAAAACTTTATGTCAAAACTTGAGGGTCCGACCCCTAAGAAAGCAGCCATTGCTTTTTGCAAAGGCGTCTCACCTGTCATTTTGTAGAAACCAGCCACCAAATCAACCTCACCCGTTTCAAAAGGTTGAGTTAATTTCTTGAGCCAATTTTTCTTGGCCACACACCCCGCATCAGTCATGGCAATAATCTCATTTCGAGCAAGTTCTACTCCCAGGTTTCTTCCCCTCCCCCGCGAACATTTTTCAACCAAGAGCCTAATCCGGCTGTCCTTCTTCTGAAAATGCCGGATAATCTCAACTGTTTTATCCGCTGATCCCCCGTCAATAATTATTATTTCCTCCGGCTTTCTCGTCTGCCCAAACAACGAACCCAACAAAGCAGCAATACTATGTTCCTCATCCCTCACTGTTATAACCACCGATATTTTCATTTCTAATATCTTATCCCGTAACTAATTCGATAATTAATGCCCAAATTAATCCATAATGTTTTTTGAAGTAATAAAATCGAGACTTATTAAAATATTTTTTAAGTTTCGGATTCTTCCTCCAGTAATGGATAACTTTAGAATCAGGGTTTACAAATATCTGATAACCAAGAGCTCTTACTCGTTTTGCCAGATCATTTTCCTCAAAAAACAAAAACAGGTTCTCGTCAAACCCATCGGCTTCCACGAAAACTTTTTTCCTGATCATAAATGCACTCCCTTGCACGGCGTCTACCTTTTGCGTTGTCGTTGCAGGCGTCAACTTCAAAAAAAACTTACCCAAGAAGGAAAGTGTAAAAAGCGCTCTGGTTGGAGTAAGCTCCTTATCATCAATTTGAGAAAAGGGTTTTCCCTGGCTGTCCAATAAAATAGGAGCTACAACTGCCACCTTTTTGTTTTGATTTAAGAAATTAACCAATTTATCAATAGATCTCGGTAATATTTCAGTATCTGGATTTAATACAAAAATATATTCACCATTAGCACTCTTAATCCCTAAATTATTCCCAGCACCGTAACCCAAGTTTTTTGAAGCTTTAATATGTTTAACGCCTCGGAGATTCAAAGATTCTGCACTATTATTAACGACAATAATCTCGTACCCTAATTTTATATTTGATTTTTTAATGCTTGTTAAGCATTTAAGTAGTTTGTTTTTATCTCTATAAAAAACAATAACTATTGTAACTTTTATTTTTTGCATACAGCTATAAAATACTCCGTATCTTTTGTAATTACCTTTGTGATTGGAAAGTCCAGAGTGGATAATTTATCCTGGGCGGATCGGCCATAAAAACTTCCAAAATATCTCCAAATTAGCTCTTTCAGCCCCCTTGGCATCAATTTTCTAATACCTAATCTATCAGAATCAACTATCTTCTGCCTGACATCTTGAGATCTTAAAAATTCCACAAATGCCTCTTGAGCTTTTTTGTTCTTCTTCTGCCCGTAAATTTCAACTTTTCTAAAATGCTCTCTCAGCAATTTTACCAGCTCAAATTTTTTATACTCTCTTTTATGATATGGGCTCGTTGTAACATGAGGAAAGTTTACATTTGGAGTAGAAAGAGTAAAAATGCCATTCTTAACTAAAACTCTTTTTATTTCTTTCAAGAAGCTTTCTGGCTTTTTTAAGTGTTCGATAACTTCATAAGATACGACCATATCAAACTCTCCATCTTTAAAAGGCAACTTTTCTGCGTTACCTTTTTTAAAAGTAGGTCTGAGATAATGATTTCTAGCGTATGTTAATGTTTCGTTATTACTATCTACTCCAACTACTATTACCTTTTCTGCCAGCAGTTCAGTTCCGTAACCCGTACCACAGCCAACATCCAGAACTTTAAAATTTTTCTTTATAAGTTTGGAGGCAAAAACATATCTGGATAGGGCTTCTTGGAACAAGTAATTACTACTTATATCGGGTATCATCCTTTCATCAAAATCCATAGTTGACACATATTATAGATTAGTTAAATAATAAACTTAACCATTCGGTGTTTAAGCAATATAATTCCTCCAAATTTTTGTTAGTGGTCCTCTTAGTTTTGTGTCTCTTTACAGCCTCAGGCAAACAAGTATTTGCTGAAAGTGTTTTATTCGAGGATAACTTTGACAGCGGTTTCAATGGTTGGAACTTAATTAATAATACATGTAATTATAACGGACAACCCGCTTCATGGAACTGGATAAACAACGGACTTGAGATTAAGTTCAATAATAGTTCCTTTTGCAAAACACATATTACTCCAAATTCTCTTATAATCCCAGAAAACATTCCATACAGATACGAGGTAAGAATGAAAATAACATCAAAGAATATGGATAGAAACATCCTTTTCAAATTTAAAGATCTTAATAATTGGTATGGTTTACATACCATTGGAAATAATTTATACCTTGAGCGTGTAGTAGGAAGTTTTAACCCCCAACCAGACTTTTACGCACCTTATGTTTTTGACGACAACGGCACTTACGACTTTGCAATCGATGTAGATTTAGATCAAGTAAAAGTTTATATAAACGGCTCCTTAATAATGACTGCGAATATTAGTAACTACTTCTTGGAGAATTATAGCGCCGGTCTACGAGCAAGCACTGGAGCAAATTCATCTTCAGAGGTTTGGTTTGATAACTTTAAAGTTACGTCACTTGCACCAGACAATATTCTCCCTGTCCCCGATCTGAAGCAGTACGATCCTCTTTGGGGACTGGAGGAGTATGATGCGGCGAGCATGTGGGCGCCGGGGGCGGCGACAATTGAGCGGTGGGGGTGCGTCTTAACTTCAGCAGCAATGATTTTGCAATACTACGGTTTTCCAATCAGCCCTGGTGAATTAAATACTTGGCTTAATAGCCAACCGGATGGTTATTTAAGAAACGGTCTGGCCAACTGGCTAGCGATTTCCCGCTACACCGAGGAAAACCGCAATACCGCTGGCGAAGCGCTCGAATTTTTGCGCTATGGTGCTGATGACACACTTCTCACCAGTGAGCTTGAAGCTGCCCGGCCACCGATTTTCAAAGTCCCGGGGCACTTTGGCGTCGCTATCGGAGCCGAGGGAGCTAATTTCGCGGTTAATGACCCAGCTTCAGCAACCAACACGCTTTTATCCCAAGTCGAAGCCGACCATGGTGGCGCTTACCAAAACCTTTATTCTTATACCCTCTCTTCAACCGACCTCTCATACCTCATGCTTGTAGTTAACGAGGGTTTTGTAATTAACGTTTTTGATGCTGATGGCCACCCAGTTGGCGAGAGCGCAATTGAGGCACCATTGGAAGATGATATTGACGGTGGAGCAGATAATGGCCAGCCGCTGAATGTTTTTCTTCTACCTCAACCACCCAATGGCGAGTACGAAATTCAAATTAACGGCAATGGTTTTTATCAACTCGATAGCTATTTTTATAACCGAGAAGGCGAGGTCCACCAAGATTCTCAAGACGGCTATGCCAGCGGCCAAGATACGTTTCGGGCCAGTCTGGGTGAGGAAAATGGGATTGATGAAGAAGTCAGCTTTGAAAGTGTCATTGCTGAAATCGAGGCCGCCTGGCAAGACGGTTTGATTACCAACCGAGCTCTATACAAATCCTTGCGCAAATTGGTAGCTACGGCTCAGCGCTTTAATCAGATGCCACCGCGCTGGCACAAATACTCACGCCATTATCTGGAAATTGCCCTGCGGTATCTTGATTATTTTACACCCCGTCTAATTGATACCGAATTTTCGGAAATTCTACGCGAAGAGCTGCGGACACTTCTAAATTCGATCTAGGGCGTGGGTGAGGGGGAAGCCGAACTAGTAGACTCGGGTGTCGGTGTTATCTCCGGGGTCGCACTGGAAGTAGGTCCTGGAGTGGTAGTTGGAATTGGGCTCGGGGAAGCAGCCAAGATTTCTAAATCTTTAGCATTAGCCACAAGTAATGTATTTGTAATAGAATTAAATCTGCCTGTAGCAAAAACCCTCAAACCAATTAACTTTGAGAGATCAACTCTTTCCGGTACTTGCAGGTTAATTGACTCCGAAGCTGAGGTGAACAAAAAATATTTGGCCCCGGAGACTCTCATCGTTCCGATAAAACCAGCTTCATAAGTTATATCCGGCGTCGGTGAGGGTTCATATTTTGAGGAATATTCAAAAAACGGAATCTTAAAAGGTAAAACAAACTTTCCGATGCCAAAAGCAACCGTGACTACTATTAAAGAAATGGCAATGGCGGTCAGGGGTTTGATACGAATCCGCAGTTCCATGCCCTCATTGCCAATAATTTTCTTCCACCAACTTTTAAGGTAAGTAATGGGGTTGGCAACCTTAACGTCAACCATCGGCGGTTCTTCTTTCCGCAGGTCGGTTTTCGGCTGCTGGACTTTAACAAACTCAATCGCCACAATTTCAGTTTAGAACCAGCGAGTGCGTCTCGTCAAGCGACTTACACTCCGGGAGTGTATGAATCGCGAGCACGCTTGATAACTCCCACAATATCCGCCGTTTTTCCTGCCTGCCAAACCTGAATGCATTCTTCGAGATATCCCAAATTTTCCATCTTTATCTGAGCAATAGCCTCACCCAACCGATCCAAAACTTGATCTTTTTGGGACAAATTGTTACTTTCAAACTGCAAGACCGCGGCTACGAGATGATTGAATAGCTCCGCTTGCGTCCCATCTTGATAGTGAATAATAAAGTCATCATTTTCAGACGCCAAAGATCCCGGTTCAACACTTTCAATTTCTCGATGTTTTATTTCTGCTGTCATAAGTGGTCGTGAGAGGACTCGAACCTCTGACTTCTACAATGTGAA
>MGGO01000007.1 GCA_001792465.1 Candidatus Woesebacteria bacterium RIFCSPHIGHO2_01_FULL_44_10 | reverse complement strand
TACCTCTTTCAGGCTATCTGGGTTTTTGTGATAGAACTTGGCTCCGGGCGCGGCGACTGCCTTTACTCCTAACTTGTCAGAAAGGCTGTAGTCGTCGGTGTAACCAGCTTGCTCATCAAATCCTCCCACCCCTTCAAAAGCGCTTTTTTTGATAGCCCGAAAAACTTTCTGTTTATCAGGATAGTTTTTGGGAAGCATGCGGTCTAATGGCAAGCCGCGATTAATATTCCAACACCTGGCCCAAACATTATCTTTATTTGCCAAGTATTCTTCTTTACTGAAAGTTCCCACAGTTTTTTGGTCGATAATGGGCTGCACCAACTTGGTAATAAAGTTTTCTGCAAAAGTCATGTCCGCATCAACGAAGACCAAAATTTCTCCCGATGCTTTTTCTGATCCCAAGTTACGGGCAGCTCCGACTCCTTTATGGCTTTGCTTTAAAAATCTAAAATTTTGACTTTTGAATTTTGACTTTTGAATTTTAACTTTTGAATTATCAGTACTCCCATCATCCACGACAACTACCTCCATATCTTTGTAACTTTGTAACTTTAAGGACTCCAAACACTCCCCAATCACTTTCTCTTCGTTGTGGGTAGGTATGATTACTGAAACTTTCATAGTTAGTTATCTTCTAGAGCTTTATTGCTCTTAATTGTCTTTGAGAGTTTATACCAATATATACCGAGGGCTAATAGATAAACACAAATAACGGCAAGATAACCCAATTTTATAAATCCTGCCAAATCACCAAAGAAGGCTAGAGAAATAATCGCGGCGTTAGCAGGAATCCTAAATAAAAAAACAACCAACAAGAATTTAGAATAGGGAATCTTTGTTAGACCCGCCGCGTAGTTGACATAATCCGCAAGGCTAAAAAAAGAGGCCAATAGAAAACCTCTCCAGCCACCGATCTCTTCATATATCGCGTCAATAGTGGAGATAGACTTTTTACCAGCCAACTTAACAACTATTTGCTTACCAAATCTCCTGGAAACCCAAAATGAAATTGTACTTCCTAATAAATCACCCAAAAGAGTGATTACGAGTGCTGGAATAAAACCATATAAAAATCCCGTCACGATATAGACAGGATTCCCCCCCAATGGGGCAAATATGAGAGTTGCTGATTTAAGTAAAATTATAACCAGTGGACCAAAAATTCCCATTTTCTCTACAAAATTTCGAATTTCATCTTGTGGCAACAGCTTTGCCCCCAACCAAGAAAGCAACCACGAGAAACCAATTAAAACGATAATTCCAACTAAAGTAATTTTAACTGCCTGAAAATCTATCTTTTTGAGCATAATTCTAAAAATAGTTTCTCATATTTTAGTGCAATTTTGTCCCAATCAAACTTTTCAGCCTGCCTGCGGGGCTTGTCTCCCCAATTGGCATCCAAAGCTTTTTGAAGCGCTGCGGCATAAGCCTTCGTATCTGTTGGATCAACAAACAAGCCAGCATCACCAACAATTTCTCTCCTAATGGGATCGTCTGCAGCCACGACCGGCAAACCACTTGCCATGGCCTCAATTAAAACTATCCCAAAACTTTCCCAGCTCGCTGTTGGAAAAGTAAAAACATCAGCCGAAGTGTAGATAGAGGGCATCTCGTCATGACGCGAAGAGATAATCTTAAATCTACCCGGTAAAAACCGTTTCCCCAACCTCTCCAATTTTTCTTTATCTTCCCCTTGTCCAACTAAAAGTAACGATATATCTTTTAATCTCGAAACAGCTTTTATGGCTAGTTCCTGGCGTTTCCAAAAAGTAAGCGCAGCGACATTTAGTATAACTTTACCAGGCAGATTGTGCTTGTATGGTTTAACTTGCAAACCAAATTCACTAACATTTACGCCATTCGGGATTACTATTGTCTTAATTTTGCTGTTATTTCTTTGTATCCATCTCTCCTGGAATCCAGTCAGGGCTACAAAAGCATCGGGAAACAACCACGCATTTATTCTGTCGTCAAGACCTAATCCAGATTGGGCAGAAATCACGAATTTTACTTTATTTTTCATCGACCAAATTTTGATAAATAAGCTCTGAAGCATATTGTTCGTAGGAAAAACCACGTCTAAATCCTCTTTAATAAATTTAAGTGCTCTCAAAGTAAAGACACCATTGAGAAAATGATAATATGGCCAGGTTGCTGGACCGTAACTACCCAGTCCGCCCCAAATTTTCATTCCAATGGAAATTGTTTTGTATTTTGATCCTTCCACCTTAAGACCATTCTGAATTACCAGTACTTCATGTCCAAAATCCGCTAGGTGGTTAGCTAACTCGTGCACGTATACTTCAACTCCACGTTCAATCTCTCCACTAAAAAAACTCAAAAAAGCAATTTTTAATTTTTTCTCCATAGCCAGATTCCCTTTTGAATCTCCTCCTTCCTAGTATAATTTGCGCGAATGAAATTTGTAAGTTTGGGCGGTTCATATGTCCCCAATTCCCACCAAGCTCCCGGCTCGGCATCCCTCCAGAAAATAACCGACGGTGGATTCTTTTCCCATCTCAAAATCAGTTCTTCTTCTACACCCGGCATGGCAAAATACCAACCAAAATTATCACTCCAGGGTTTAGCTGGCAGATGGTCAGCCAAAACATAATATTGAGAGGATAAATTAAGCAAGTATATTTTGTCATCCGAGGCGGTCTTATTTTTGATAACTTGGGCTAATTGCTGTTCGTTGGCGCCATAAAAGCGTGGTGGTTTCTGCCAATTAAGTCTGATTGCAGGCAAGGAGATCGCAACAATAATCAAGAGTAAATAAGTAAGCCGCGCGCGGGAGGTAACCAAACCAAAAATAATCGCCACAAAGGCTATGGCTGTCTGGGCATGAAAAAAGGAAAAACGGGGGTAAATCATCACCAGCGAAACAAGAAAGTACCAAAAAAGTATCACAGGCTTGCCTCGCCGAAGCCGCAAAGCGGCGAAGGCGGGTAGCACAAGTAGTACAAGTACTACAAGCTCACGTTGAGAAAGAGCCAAGTCAATGTAGCCCGGAAACTGCCCCCACTTTGTTGCCGGATAGATCAAAGTCCAATTAATAAAATCGGTAAACTGATTTTCAGTTAACAGTCTAAATCCAAGTACAAGCCCGAGAACAACTGGACCGGCAAGAAAAGATGTTAGATTTTTGATCTTTGATCTTTGAAATACTAAATACGCAATACCCAATACTAAAAACAAACCCGCTGTTTGCTTTGTGAGTGCTGCCAGTGCTAGTGACAAGCCTGCCCAAAAATACTTTTTTTGAAGCATAAAGAAAGTGCCCAGAAGAATTGGGGTCACAATCACGTTGTCAAACCAAAGCATATTGCCTTCCAAAAAAGGCTGGGTAAGAATGTAAACTATTAGAGCCCAGAGGCTAGGGGCTAGCTTTTTCGTCAATTTGTTGACTATCAAAAATACAAGAACGTCATTGGCCAGAATCAACGACCAGGTAAAAATCTTCATAACCATTAACTTGTAACCCAAAAATTTGTAGAGCCAGGACAGAACAAGAGTCAAAAGCGGTGGGTAGGGGTGAATCATGTCACGGTAGAGCAAAAAGCCGTGGTTTTTAAGATAAGGATAGGAAAGCATTTCCGGCCAGGCAGTAAATTGCAGGTTAAGAAGTAAAAACAAATGAACCCCTAGAAGCAATATTAAGAATAAATACTTTCTCACTAGCCCAATTTTACTTCTTTAAGTAATTACTCTCAATCCAGAAAGTACGACTTCCTTAATTTGTGAATCAAACACACCATTTTTCAAATTAATTATCGTGTCATAACCGCAATTTACTTTTATTACCAAATCTGTCCCCAACACAGTGAACCACTTATTTCGATAAGGACCAACCATGTCACCATCCTCATCAACCATTCCACCAAAATTTACCTCTAAGTCTTCTGTTGTAAACAGAGGTTGTACTATTTTTTCATCCGGCACAATCTCCATCCAAGACACCAATTCGCCTAATTTAGGTGGGGATATTTCTTGAACTAACTCGGGGTCCAATCCAACAGAATTAACAATTTCCCTTATTTCCTCAGGGCTTCTGCGCTCCCTAAGTTTATCCAGTTCCACATCAATTTCTCCATCCTTCCTGTAAACCCTATCTCCCAGCCTAAGTTCACGTTCAATAAATGAGCTCATAATACGCAAATTATAAATCCACGAAGCAGAAAAAGCAAGACCTACTTCTTTCCGATCACAGCTAGGGAGGTGCCCATGTTGAGAGAAGTGGCAAGGATATTGCCGGGAATACCGAGGACATCGAAAACAAAATTTTTGTACATGTAGGGCTTGCCGGAGGTAAGCTGAGTCCAGAAATGGCCAAAAACACTGTCCACATCATAAATTCCGGACCAAGTCTCACTCCAGATAACTTTCAAGCCGGCTTTCTTGATAATTTTTTTTAATGTGTCGGGGGTGAAATGATACACATGCTCATTGGGCAGGAGAAGTGCCCAATTTTTAGTCATCAGCTGGGAAGATAAACTGCCAAAGTTGGGAAGGTCAACATAAACGATGCCACCCTTTTTCAAAACGGTTTTTATCTTTATCAAAACTTCCAGTGGATTAGCAACGTGCTCTAGCGTGTGGTTGATAACTACTGCGTCAAAGTAATTCTCGGGCAAATTCGCTTTTTCGAAAATGCTTTTTGTAACTTTAATACCACGTCTGGTTACCTCGCCAGCACTACTCGACGGTTCAACACCGTGGGCCTCCCAGCCGTGATCCATAAAAATTTGCAGCAGGGTACCCGTTGCCGCACCGATATCTAGAACCCTCCCTGCAGTGATGAATCGATTCATCAATACAAAACGCTTCATAAAAATGTTTCGAAAATATTTTTCGTGAAGTTTGTAATCTGCATCCCGATGATAGTGGCTGTAACTGACATCCTGCTTGCCAAAAGTCCGCGCCAAGCCGCACCTCAGGCACTTTTTGATTTCAAAGCCATCAACACTGAACAATTTTTCATAGTTGTCTGATCCACATAGAACACATTGCATGTTAGTACCCCACTTTCGCAGGTAATATTCGGCGCTTAAGCTTGCGCAGAGGAGTTTGCCAAAGGGCTTTCTGCTTAAACTCATTACTCATCGGTTCCCAGATGTTGGGAACAACATCCGGTTTAGGGCGAAAGAAAACCTCCGGGTAGTAAAAATCAAGTGGAAAAGTTTCACCAATTTCATATTTTAGTTTTTGAGCGCGTTTAGGAACGTCTTTCTGGCCCGCAAGTGCCCCCGCCCGTTGCAAAAAACTGGCATGTAAATACGGTGCATCAATAAACTTGATTTTTTTGGAATCACGGTTTTGGATCTGCTTCCCATCCTCATCGGCCCAACCCCAGGTGCCGTGGGGATTAGCCGAATGCAGGCCAGGTATGTTTTTATTCACTGCCCGCAGGTTATAATGACCCCTTTTGTTTCCAAATCGGTAAAGCCCGGCTACTTCTTCCTGATAATGATACATATCCCCCACCAAATTGATCGTCGGCACAACAATTGACTCCAATTTATGGCCTTCTTCTTTTATTGTTGAAAGGAGATGGCACATGCTATCTCCCCACCAAACTTCATCGCCATCGACTAAAACAAACCAATCTGAATCTGTGGCATCAAGCATAGCTTGTCTCACATCCGCAAACTCTTCTGGAGTCACGCTCTTTAAATAATTTGTTTTAACTTTACTATTTTCTCTACTAATTAACTTTATGATTTCCTTTGTCTTATCTGTGCTCCCGGTATCCCAAAGCAAAATCTCGTCAATAAAATCAATCACACTCATCACCGAGTACCAAACAAATCTCTCCTCATTTTTAACCAAACAATGCGCTGTTATTTTCGTTTCCATAACCAGATTATAGCAAGAGTAAGTATGGAGACAGTGGAAACCCAAATTCCCCAGCGAACTTGGTCTTGACCGGCAAAGACCATTTCAGCGGTAACCCAGCCCGGGCGGCGGTAAAAAACATTGACCATTGAATAAGCAGGTAAGCTTGGATATTCCAGTCTATCTTTAGTCATTGCCCAGCCGGGGTGATAAGAATCGGTAAACACGATCCATCTCGCATTCTCGGGAAAATTCACCAAATATCTGGTCGGGCTGGTTTTTTCCACTTCGACCTGTTCCCAAACGAAGTCTCTTGTCTCATCGTCACTTACACTCCCGAAGTGTAAGTTAAATGTTTTAGCCAGGGCGATGGCTTTATCGAACTCAGTTTTCGGAATTAAAGCGATAACGTTAAAAATCGATAATTTGCCGTTGCTTGCAATTACTTCCTTATGCCTGCCTTTTTTCAAAGTCTTTTGCGAGGTCTCCCAGCCAAAATCGCCGTCAGGACCGGCGCGGCGAGCGGCGACAACGTAATTGCCCGTTTCCGGGACTTTAAACTCAAACGTTATTTTTTCTCCTTCTTGGGTAGAAAAAGCGATGCCGCGGTTATAGTCAAAGTCATTAAAAACATAATCCCGAATCAATAGTTGATATTTATAAGTTAAATATTCTTCAGGGCCATAAACTGCCCACTGGTTTTTGCCAGCATCAGCAGGCCCAACAAAATAATCTTGTAAAAAGCTCATGGCCAGGTCAGTTTCATTTTTGCCGTTGAATACCAAACTTGCTGACTCACTGGCAGTTCCTTCCAAAGTATGAGGATCCCATTTACCATCTTCAACGTAAACCGTAGTTAGTAGCTGGTAGTTAGTAGCTAGTTCCGGACCAATAACAACATTCAATTGATCCGTGGAGAAAATGCGTGGTAGAGTATCGGGGTTTTCATAAACGGAAATATCAGTGATCCAATCTTGGCGGACCAAGCCACTGGTTGTGGCCGTCAGGGCCAATAGGTCATCCCAACTTTGTCTCTCCTCCTCATTTGGGTACGGATTCCTAGGATCCCCGGAAAAAACCAAATATTTAATTCCCAACAAGTCATACCAATCAAGAAAATTATCTCTATGTATGTAGTTAAAATTATCCGAACTCCCGGCATTGACTGCCGCTAGCGGTCGCAAGTTCACCAGGTCCTTAGCGTCTAGCGCGGGTGTACTTTCCGTTTCAAAAGTCAGAGGGTGCACTGATGGAAACCAGGCTGTACGGAAAAATGAATTATCGGTTTTTGAGTTTTCATAAATCTTTTGAAAATCACCAGAATACTTGTTACCAGAAAGAACAAAGTTTAAGTTCCCCAGAAGTGCCGGGTGTACAAGAAAAATCAAATAAACATACACCAAGGCGGTAGCCCAACTTTTCTTAAATTTCTCAACTGTTTGTCCAATCAATATTCCCCCCAGTAAAACCAAGGGAACAAAAAACTTAGTTGAATCTCGAAAAGCAGAACCCAGGGGGATCGTCGCCAAAAACGCAAACACCAAAAAAAGAATTACGAGCTTTCTTTTTTTGGTCCAAACCAGATTGCCTAAAATCAAAACCGACACCCCATAAAAATACCAGGGTGGGTTAGCTACTTTGCCGAAAATATTTCCCGGCCAGTGGGGACTAAAGATAGTTATGGCGTGTCTTAGCCTAACCAAGGTCAAATCCGGCATGCCAAGAGAAACTGCTTGCCTGATCTTAGCCAGCGGGAACCACCAATAAGCCGTCAAGCCTACCAGCGTCACCACCAGTAAAATGTAAAACTTAAGATTTTTGGAATTCAAATTCCAAAGCAAAGCCGTTAGAAAACAGATTACCGCTATCCGCGGATCGGCGACAGTCAACAAAAAAGTTATCGTCAGGGCCGGCCAAAACTTGTTTTTGATCAAAAAAAGTAAAGTAACGGGAAAAAAGCCATATGCCAGCGCCACTCCAACTTGACCACCATCGATAAGTAGTAAGAAGTAAGTATTAAGTAGATAGAAAAGAGAGCTAAAAAACTGGATTTTTCCTGAAAATTTCAGATAGCGGGTAAGTAAAAACGGTCCAAGACCGGCCAGAATAATTGCCGGTAAATAAAACAAGATTCTGATGGTTAAATCGTTTCCCAATAGCTGACCTAGGTAGCGGTACAAAATCATCACTGGGTGAAGCCAAAGCGGCTGATTAATGCCTCCCAAATTGTGACCCCTGGCAGTCCAAGCCGTTGGTTCAAATGATAAATCTTTCAACTCTTCAAAAAAGAAATGAGGCGCATCGCCGGCTGCCAATGGGCCAGGCACAAATAAGTTCTTGAAAATCAGGAGTACCGGTAGCAAAATTAGTGATATACTTATGGCCAGCTTGCGCATGCTGAGGAAATTATACACAATTTCTCTGCCGATTTTTGTAGTAACTGTTCTGCTTTTCCTCCCCATCTTTGCCAAGCCGGAAATTTTCCTTTCTCGGGGAAACGACTTGGAAGAATTTTTCTGGCCAATTTATTATTTTGTTAAACATTCGATATTCAAATATCATGTTCTTCCACTCTGGTATCCGCATATTTTGTCGGGCACACCACTTCTGCCTGATCCCCAATCCGGCATGTTTTACCTACCTAACCTCATTTTCCTTCTTTTACCAATTGACGCTGGCTTTTTGATTTCCAGTTTTTTACACATCTTTGCCGGAGGACTTGCCATGTACTTTGCTGCCAGAGAGGGCTTTAAGTTCTCCCCCCGCGCCAGCATGATTGCCGCTTTGCTTTATAGCACTTCCCCTCGGGTTGTCAGCTATCTCGAAGCTGGACACGTCGGCCTAGTTTTGTCATGGGCCTGGGTACCCCTGGTTATTCTAACAATTGCCAAAATTGCCCGCTCACCCAAGTTTGGCTGGACTATTCTCCTGGCAATCTCAATGGCAGCGCTTTTCCAAACACATACCATAACCTTTCTGATCACGGCTGTTGCTACCCCAGTCCTCCTGCTACTTACCAAAAAGCAATCCTTACCAAAAAGTTTTCTTCATTTTTCTTTAGCGGCCATAATTGGTTTTGGCCTGGTGGCAATTAACTTTCTACCCCAAATGGCTTGGAAAGATCTCACCACCCGAACACTGCTGACCAAAAAGCCCCAAGTCTTCCCAGTCTGGGAATCAAAGGAAGAATTTTTAACTAATGTATTCATTCCTGTCTTAAATAAAGACGGGCTGGGGCAAATCAATACCGAGAAGTTTTTAGTTCTGGGGCTTGTCCCGTCGGTATTAGCCGGAATTGGTTTTCTCAAGCTTTCAAATGCCAAAAAAATCTTGATTCTGTGCGCAGCTGGCCTAATCACAGCCATCGCCTTATCAAACGCTTCACCCTTTTATGATATTTTCATTGGCCAGGAATGGTACCAAACTATGCGCGTTCCCACACGAGTTTGGTTTTTAGTGATAATTTTTATTGCACTTCTTGCCGGCTACGCAGTAGAGAAAATTAAAATCGGTAAACTCATTACCTTTTTAGCTATTGCCGAATCAATCATTATCTCCTGGTCTTACCTGGCCAAACCAATTCAAAAGCGAGACTTTGTCTCTCAAGAAGTTTATAATTTTTTGAATCAAGACCAGGATCAATACCGAGTTTTTTGCATTGATCGCTGCATTCCCCAGAAAGAAGCTGTCAAACATAATCTAGAACTCATCGAGGGCCATAGCACCCTAACTCAATTGAATTACCTTTCCAGATCTTGGGCTCTAACTGGGGGCTACTGGGATGATTATTCGCTCTCGACTCCACCAATAGGAGTTTATAAATTTCAACGTCTTCAGCCTGACGCGATTGCACTAGGTGAACAAAACACTAAATACGTCATCTCTCCACATGAGCTGGCTGACAGTAACTTTGAACCACTCAAAAAATACGGTAATTATATACTTTATTTAAACAAAGCATGGCAACCCCGAGTTGGTATACCAATTACCTACTACTCCCCAAACAAGATCATTCTGGCCACTTCCGAAGTGGCCGGTGGGAGTATTAATCTCTCTGAGGTTTATAGCCCGGGCTGGAATGCTTACCTAAACGGTAA
>MGGO01000006.1:10338-16865 GCA_001792465.1 Candidatus Woesebacteria bacterium RIFCSPHIGHO2_01_FULL_44_10 | reverse complement strand
GCCTTGCGGGTACCGGTTATTACTGGGTCAATTACCGACTTTGCTTTTGTAGTTAGAAAGCAGGTAACAGTTGAGGAAATCAACCAAGCTTTTGTCGAAGCTTCAAACAACTCGCTTTACAAAGGGGTTTTGGCAGTTTCTGATGAACCCCTCGTTTCGTCTGACATCATTGGCCGGAGTGAATCGGCAATCGTTGATTTAGGTTTGACCCAAGTAGTTGCTGGCAACCTGGTCAAAGTTTTTGCTTGGTACGACAATGAGTGGGGTTATGCCAATCGGTTAGTTGAGCAGGTGATTCGGGTGGGGGAGAGAATAGATACAAACACAGTGCCGAGTGATCCAATTAGCTTAACTTTTAAAAATGGGTGATCATCAGTTTGACTATTCAAAAATAACCGAGCAAATCTACATCGGTAGTGATCTTTGCAAAGGTGGAGTGTGTAAGATCCACGGCGAGGAATTCAAAGCTTTGGGGGTTGACGTTGAGATTAATCTCTCGGCGGAGCGCAATGAACTGCCCCCTAAAGAGCTTGAAGTGGCTTACTGTTGGTTGCCGACAGTTGACGGCACAGCCCCGAGTGCAACCCAGCTTGATATGGGTACAGCTGTTATGCATGAAGTTATTAAGGATGGCCGAGTCGTTTATGTTCACTGTACCAATGGTCATGGTAGAAGCCCGACAATGGTGGCGGCGTATCTAATTCGCTTTGGTAGAAAGCCACTCGGTGAGGCACTTGCCCAAATTAGTCAAGGCCGACCCGAGGCGCATATCGAAGAGACACAAAAGGCTGCTTTGGAAGAGTTTGAACGAAAATGGTCGACGTAATTCCATCAATTTTAACTGCCGACCCGGTCGAAGCACAAGAAATGCTTTTGAGGGCCGAGAAAGCTGCAAAACGGATCTCAATTGATATTGCCGATGGCGAATTTGCCGCCAACAAAACAATCGATCCAACTGTTTTTGCCCAAATTAGTGTGAGCGCAGATTTGGACTTCCAGCTGATGGTCAAGGAACCAGTTAACTGGATCAAAAAATGCGTTGATTCAGGAGCAGATCGAGTAGTCGGACACGTTGAAATGATGAATGATCAAGATGAATTTGTGGGTGAATTAAACAATTTGGGGGTGGCCTCGGGTTTGGCTTTGGATATTGATACACCAGTTGAAGAAATTGTTCCGGGCCTACTGGGGTTTATAAGCGTGATTTACCTCATGAGTTACCCCGCTGGGGTTGGGGGGCAACCGTTTGACAGCAGGGTTTTAGATAAAGTTCGTGAACTTAAAAAAGCCAGAGAAAACGGTGAGCGAAATTACAGAATCCATGTTGACGGAGGAATAAACGAAAAAACCGTTGTTAAAGTTGCAAAAGCCGGAGCCGATGAAGTATCGGTTGGCAGGAGTCTTTTTGCCGGTGATATGCTGGAAAAAATAAACAAACTTAAGGAGGCAGCGAAGAATGGATGAGTTGGGAAAACCGAAAGTACCGGTAATAGAAGTGATTAAAAATATTGCCTTTTTTGGTGATGCTGAAGTGCCGCAGAGTGATCCTGCTTACCAAGACGCATTTGAGATTGCCAAGCTGTTGGCTTCGGAGGGCTTTACTATTGTCAACGGCGGCGGGCCAGGCGTGATGGACGCTTCAACTAAAGGGGCGGAAACCGCTAAGGGGGAGACGGTTTCAGTTACTTTTTATCCCAAAGACACAACCACTTTTGAAGGAAGATACATAGAAAATGTTACGGATCGTGAAGTGGTTACGACCAATTATATCGACCGCATGTTCAAACTATTGGAACACGCGCACATGTTTATCATTTTCAAAGGAGGAACGGGAACCATCAGCGAGTTTGGAACTGCCTGGGTTTTGGCTAAGCTCTATCACGGCCACCACAAGCCCTTTATTTTGTACGGGGATTTTTGGGTTGAGATTATTGATACCATCAAGAAAAATATGAATATCAGCCAAATGGAACTTTCTGTTTTTGAAATTGTAATCAGGAAGGAAGATATTTTACCAACCATCAGAAGATTTGAAGCCAATGCTAAAAAGATTGACCACAGCCACTGTCGGGTTTGTGCCGAACGAGCATTCATGCAGTGATGACAAGAAAACTTACCAACCAAGAGCTAAAGGAGAAAGCCAATCTTATTCGGCTGGACATAATTAAAATGCTGGTCGAAGCCGGGTCGGGCCACTCGGCTGGCCCCTTGGGCATGGCAGATATTTTCACCGCGTTTTATTTTAATCTCCTGAAACACGACCCTAAAAATCCTCAGTGGGAAGAGCGCGACCGTTTGATTTTAAGCAATGGCCACATTACCCCCGTTCGCTATGTTGCCATGGCCCACGCGGGTTATTTTCCGATTTCTGAGCTAAAAACTCTCAGGAAGCTCGGCAGTCGCCTGCAAGGGCATCCGGAAAGAAAAAGACTGCCCGGGGTTGAAACCACTTCTGGCCCACTTGGGTCTGGCTTAGCTCAAGCCTCGGGATACGCTTACGCGGCCAGGATGGATGGGCAAAAATTTCGTGTTTACTGCATCTGCTCGGACGGGGAACACGATTCGGGTAACCACTGGGAAGCGGTTTTGTTTGCCGGGAAAAACAAGCTTTCCAATTTAACCGCGATTGTCGACCGCAACAACATCCAGATTGACGGCTATACCGAGGAAGTTATGCCCCTTGAACCCCTGCGGGCAAAATATGAGGCCTTTAATTGGCACGTTTTACACATTGATGGTCATAACCTGGAGGAGATCATTGACGCCGTCAATCATGCCAAAGCCGTGTTTGAAAAACCAACTGTAATTATTGCCCACACAATTCCGGGTAAGGGGGTTGATTATATGGAAAACGATCCAAAGTGGCATGGGGCCGTCCCGGGCGTAAGCGATATGCCCGGGGAACCGTCAAAAGAAAAACAAACTCAAATTGCCTTGCACGAATTAAGGACTTTGAAAGGCAAAATTAAAAGCGAGCATGAATAAGAAAAGCTTTTCTACGAATAAAGTTGCTACTCGTCAGGGCTATGGGGAAGGGTTAGTTATAGCCGGAGAAGCAGACGAGAAGGTAGTTGTTCTTTGTGCGGACTTAACCGAGAGTACCCGGAGTATTCTTTTTAAAGAAAAGTTTCCAGACAGGTTTATTGAGATTGGTGTGGCTGAGCAGGCCTTAGCTACAATTGCTGCGGGCATGGCAACTTACGGTAAAATTCCTTTCATAAGCTCCTACGCTGCTTTTTCCCCAGGCAGGAATTGGGAACAAATCAGGACAACCATAGCCCTAAACGATGTGCCGGTCAAGATTGCCGGCGCTCATGCGGGCTTGACGGTTGGCCCAGATGGAGCCACCCACCAAATGCTCGAGGACATTGCCCTGATGCGCGCTATGCCCAACATGGTGGTCATGTATCCGGCTGACGCTATTGAGGCTAGAAAAGCAACTGTTGCCGCTGCTAAAAATGGGAAACCGACTTACATTCGTCTGGCGCGGGAAAAAACTCCGATTATCACGACTGAAAAAACGCCTTTTGAAATCGGAAAGTCGCATGTACTGTTGAATCCTTCGACCCGTTCGGCAGATGCTCAGGGTCGTCTTGAGCAAAGTCGAAAGGCGACAAGCTCAGGACCTCACGGGGACCCCCAAGTGGCGATTATTGGTGCCGGCCCGTTGCTATACGAAGCGGTGGTTGCGGCGAAGAAATTAGCAGAATCGGGAATTGAGACAGTGGTTATTAACAGTCATACAATCAAGCCAATTGATGAGCAAACAATTATAAAATACGCCAAGATAACTGGTGCAGTAGTTACAGTTGAAGAGCACCAAATCAATGGAGGGTTAGGTGGAGCAGTAGCCGAGGTTTTGGCGCGCAATTTTCCAGTCCCACAAGAATTTGTCGGTATGCCTGATTCCTTCGGTGAATCCGGTGACCCCGACGAGCTTTTGGAAAAATATCACATGAAGTCGGCAGATATTATTGCCGCAGTTAAAAAGGTCATTACCCGCAAAAATTCTTGACAAGAAGCTGCAAAAGTAGTAAAGTTTGATTAAAGTTAGAAATTTGTAGAAAGTAGGAAAGATGATGTTACTTCCAAGAATTGTTGACGTTTCTGATAAAGGACAGATTTTAATACCGGTTGATATGCGTCGGGCTTTTGGTATCAAACCCAAGAGTTGGGTTTATATTGTACCTGACAAAAAGAAGAAAAAGTTGGCGGTTGAACCGATTGGGAAAGATTTGATTGGGCACCTTCGGGGCATATTGGCAGATGTTGATCCGGGGCGTTCTTGGGCCCAGGAACTGGTTGAAGAAAGACGCCGTGATTTAATACGGGAAGAGACGAAGTTCGACACGCTTTTTAAAAAGAAAAAATGAAAAGCATGATTCTGGACAGTTACGCGATCCTTGTGTTTCTTCAGGGGGAGAAAGGACACAACAGAGTTAAACAGTATCTTGATGACGCTTCAGAAGAGAGAATTAAACTTTTTATCTCGATTATCAATTTGGCCGAAGTGTTCTACAAATTGGCTCGGAAAGTTGGGGAAGCAGAGACGATGAAGATAATTTCCTCGTTGAGGAAGCTTGATTTAGAAATTGTTTCGGCTACTGATGCCCTAGTTTTTAGGGCGGCAGAAATTAAAGCCCAGTATCCGATTTCCCTGGCTGACTGTTTTGCCGTTGTTTTGGCCCGGCAGCAAAAAGCGCCGATTTTAACTGGCGACCCGGAGTTTAAAAAAGTCGCCAAGTTTGTTAAGATCTCGTGGCTCTAGTTTACTTACAACGATCTTCTTGAACTTTTTCAAATATTCCCAAAAATTTTATAGCAGTGCAAATGGTTTCAGGTAGGTTTTTTTCAATCTCTGGCGTAGGGGTTGGATTGAAAACTCTATCAGCTGCACCAGGCGCATAAACCGATATTCCCGAAAGAGCAGTTGGCATCGGGGTAGCTGCACGGGAGCGCAAATCTCTCGTTTTGTCAATTTGGAAATTGGCGATGTAGAAGCCAAACACTGCCAAACCGACTATCGGCAAAATTCTAATAAAGTATTTAAATTTAATCCTTTTCATTTAACCTAGTTTAGCACAAAGAGCTCTTGACAAAAGGTAACTTTATGTACTACATAGTTAGTACTATGCCACAAACAGCGGTTCAAATTGGTAATTCGGTGGGAATGATTATTCCCAGTGAATATAGAAAATTGAATCTAAAAAGTGGGATTTAGAAAAAATCTCCTCCTGGCTTAAAAAACACTCTCGAAAAAAGTGAGGCGGCGTGGTAAATTTAAGGTATGCCTGCCGATATAACTGCACTTCAGGAAATCACAAAAGCTTTGGTTGCACCAGGTAAGGGAATTTTGGCTGCAGATGAATCCTTGCCCACGATTGAAAAAAGATTTAAAGCTCTTGGAGTTGAGTCGACAGAGGAAGAAAGACGAGCTTACCGCGAACTTCTTTTTACGACTCCCGAGATTGAAAAGTATATCTCTGGGATAATTATGTTTGACGAAACCCTTCGACTCGCTTCGCTCGCTCAGGGCAAGCCCGCCGCAAAAATATTGGAAGAGAGGGGTATTATTCCCGGAATCAAAGTGGATATGGGAAAGGTAGATTTTCCGGGGTTTCCTAATGAGGAGTTTACTCAGGGTCTTGACGGCCTTGGAAAACGACTTGAGGAATATGTTGGCCTAGGTGCTCAGTTTGCCAAATGGCGAGTGGTGATAGCCATATCTGAGTCAAGCCCAACCAGACCGGTTTTGGAGGCCAATATGACCGGGCTTGCCATTTACGCCGGCTTTTGCCAACAAGCCGGGCTGGTACCAATTGTCGAACCAGAAGTTTTGATGGATGGCAATCACGACATTGCCAAATGTGCTGGCGTTACCAAGCAAATGCTTGAAATCCTGTTTAAAAAGTTTTTTGAATATAAAATAGTTCCCGAGGCAAGTTTGCTGAAAGTAAACATGATTTTACCTGGCAAGGACTCGGCCCAAAAAGCAAGTCCTGAGGAGGTGGCCAAACAAACACTAGAAACTCTTAAAAGTGCTGTTTCAGTGGCAATTCCCGGAATTGTGTTTTTGTCCGGTGGCCAGTCACCGCTTGAAGCCACGGCCAATCTTGATGCGATAAACAAGCTCGCGTCTAGCGTCCCCTGGCAACTCTCTTTCTCTTATGGTCGGGCTTTACAAGAGCCCGCGTTGGTCGCTTGGGCGGGGAAGGTCGAGAACGTTGCATTTGCACAGAAAAAATTTTTAAAGCGGGCAAAAATGAACTCTGTGGCTAGAGATGGAAAATGGGAGGAGAGGATGGAAAATGAGCGAGATTGAACTTTTATCTTTAGGTGATGCGACATTGGATGTTTTCATCGCACCATCCGAGTCGGAGACGCTTTGCCAAATTGATACTAAAGAGTGTTTTATTGCTTTTTCTTACGGTGAAAAAATTCCCGTCAAAAGTTTAGAGTTTTCCATCGGTGGCAACGCCGCCAACAACGCCATTGGGACCGGACGCTTAGGAATTAATTCTTCGGCT
>MGGO01000006.1:451-10323 GCA_001792465.1 Candidatus Woesebacteria bacterium RIFCSPHIGHO2_01_FULL_44_10 | reverse complement strand
TTGAAATGGTCGAGACCGAGACGGTTGATACTTCTTTTGTTGTCCAGCAACCCTCAACTGCTTCCAACTACAATACGGTAGTGACTTACGGTGGTGAACGGACGATCTTTACTTATAAAGCCCCCAGAAGTTACGAGTGACCGGTCAAACTGCCGGTCGCTCCCTGGGTTTATTACACTTCGATGGGCGATTCGTTTGCGCCTTTTCAGAATCACTTAGTTGAGTGGCTGGTTAAAAATCCGGGCATAAAGCTGGGTTTTAATCCCGGCAGCCGTCAGCTAAAAGCTGGTGTCGAGGCATTAAACGCCGTTTTAAAATTAACCTCTATTATCTTTATTAACCGTGAGGAGGCAGAAGGGTTGACGGGTTTTACTGCTAGTTCTGGCCGGGAAAAAGAACTATTACAGGCTGTCAAAAATCTTGGGCCGAAAGTTTGTGTCGTTACCGACGGGGGCAACGGTTCGTATGTAACCGACGGGCAAAAGTTTTTGCACGCTGGGATTTTACCCATTGACGCTTATGAGCGAACCGGGGCCGGAGACGCTTTCGGCTCCGGTTGCTTGGCAGCGATTATTAAAGGTAAAAGTTTGGAGGAGGCCCTTTTGTGGGGGACTTTGAATTCTGCCAGTGTTATTGGCTATACTGGAAGTCAGAAGGGTTTACTGCGTGAGACAGATATCCCAGTTTGGATCGAGAGGGCGAAGAGTTCTGGAGTGGGGGTCAAAGAGATATGAAAATATTTGTCACCAGAAAAATACCAGGTAAGGCTCTGGAAAAGCTCAAGGTGGCTGGGCACGAAGTTTTCATTTCCGAATTTGACCGGCCATTAACTGATGAGGAACTGCTGGAAAAGGCCAGAGGGGTTGACGTTCTCCTGACACTTTTGACCGATCGGATCAATGGCGATGTCATTGACGCCGTTGGCCCACAGTTGAAAGTGATAGCCAATTATGCGGTGGGTTTTGACAATGTTGACGTAACGGCCGCGACGGACCGGGGGGTGGTGGTTGCCAATACGCCTAGTGATGAAGTTAACGAATCGGTTGCTGAGATGACTTGGACAATGATTTTGGCTTTGGCCAAAAGGTTAGTGGAAGCGGACGAGGCAACCAGACGCGGGGCCTACAAAGGCTGGGAACCCGATATCTTTCTGGGCATTAATCTTAAAGGAAAAACTTTGGGCATTGTCGGGCTGGGACGCATTGGTTCAATGGTAGCCAAAAGGGCGCTTGGCTTTGAAATGACTGTCGTCTACAACAAGCACAAACCGGACGAGGAAGCAGAGAAACTGGGAATTAAATTTGTCCAGTTGGAGGAGTTGCTGAAAGTTGCTGATGTTGTTACGCTTCACGTCCCTTTGACCGATGAGACTAGGCACATGATGAATGCGGAGGCCTTTGCCAAGATGAAAAAAGGTGCTTTCTTGGTCAATACCGCCCGTGGCCCAATCGTTGATGAACACGCCTTGGTGGGAGCCATAAGAAGCGGGCAGATTGGCGGGGCGGCTTTGGACGTATATGACAACGAACCCAACATTGATCCGGAATTGGTTGCCATGGAGAATGTTATTCTTACCCCACACATTGCCAGCGCCACGATTGAAGCCAGGGAAAAAATGGGAAAGCAAGCCGTCGAGGCCATCCTCTTGACCTTGCAAGGGCAAAAGCCCGACAATCTAGTCAATGTTGAAGTTTGGGAAAAAAGAAGAAAATAATCTGCTACAATATGGCTCGTCATGGGTGAGCGATGCACGAGAAGAGATTTTTTAAGAATCGGTGGCTTGGCGTTGGCCGCAGCCTCGACTAGATGCATCTCATTTCCTTTTCCTCCAGCACCAACTCCTCAGCCCGTACAAACAGAAATCCCCAGCCGTCCTTACCGACCGCAAGAGGTCAATTTTAATGAAGAGCAAACTCGTCTCTTAAATGAAATCAAAGTGATTTATACTGCCAACAATGCTCCTTTTTATCCACTTATGGATTATCTGTATTTTGATTGTATTGCCCCTGATGAGTTGACTCCTTGTGCCTATACAGTGAGAAACTTTCGAGCCGAAGAGATATTTGTTCGTAGAAGCCTTCCTGAGGGGCGTGAGGCTTATCAGCCTGAGGAGGGAGTATTGGTCAATGTATCAGATAATCGATTTGCCGAGGCAATCTTTATTTTAAAAATTGCTCAGGTTTTATTTGATGCAGATGCCACCAAGTTCTTGCGAAAAATAGAATCGAGCGATGATGAGTACTTTCTTCTCAAATATGACCCGACAAGTGGACAAATCACTCTTGGTAAAAGTTACCATCTTAATAGCGATGGCTATGAAAGAGTTTCAGCTGTCCACGAGTTAGCTGGTCATGCCATTGACTTGGCTTCAGGTATTTTTGATCTGACCACTCTACTTGAGCTAGAGCTAGCTAAAACCAAACTCCTTTTTTTGGCCGATCCTAAGTTTGGGCCAGTCAGATTGTACGATGATCTGTATTCTGATCTAGACGCTTTAAATCGAAATCTTTCTCGGCACATCTTTTATCAATTAGGCAGCCGGATTTATGGCAGACAAGATGAGATTTTGGTTGATCCGAGATGGGATTCTGTTCAGCAAAAAATTCGTGAATATGAAACTGACGGCTTCAGCGAGATGGATATGGTGCGTCTCGGACGGCATATTTTTGAGGGAAAAAGCCGTAATATTGGTCTGCCTTTATCTGGAAGTACAATTTTGGAAGGGGGAGAAATCCAAGGCGCGATCAGTTTTGATGATTATTATAAACTTGCATTTTCAGAAATTGTGTCAGAGTCCTTTGCGGCGCTAATAAAAACTCTTTTGTCGGGTTGGCAAACTTATTATGAGTTAAACCCAGAGGCGATGGCTCTGGCACAAGAATATTTGAGTCTGGCGCGGGGAGAAACGGTAGATATTTATGATTTGGTTTGGACGCTGCGCAATCTAGATCAGGTAGCCCCCGTACCCTACACCGTTGTAGAATAAGCTGATGTTTCCTTTTGCCAAAAGATCAGAAGAAGAGAGTCTTCCGCAGAAAAAGAAAGTTCATAAAAAAGAGCCTGTCGGTTGGACGAGCAAAGAAAGGGTTGTCGTTCTTTTCGTTTTGGGAGTTACAGTTTTTGCCAGTGCCATACTTGGCCTCTCGGCTCGAGAATGGAAACTGCCAGGCTTGCCGAGGATTAGCTTACCCGATCTTTCTTTTGAAGGAACAATTGTTTTAGAGGGGAAGAAAGGGGAGGAAACAAAGCCGGTCGACGCCAAAAAAGTAATTACTGAATTCAAAGCGAAAACAAAAAATCTTTCCGGAGTTTACGGTTTTTGGGTAGTGAGGTTGCCTGAAAGAACCGAATATGGGATTTCAGGGACAGAAGTTTTTCAGGCGGCGAGCTTGATTAAAATGCCGGTTCTGATGGCATTGTATAGGGAGGCCGAAGCGGGAAACATTGATTTGGATGAAGAAGTTGACGGTGGGGTAACTTACCGTGAGATGGCCAAGGTCATGGGAAAAAGATCGGACAACGCGGCTTTTAATAAAGTCAGGGAAAAGTTGGGTGACAGATTAGTCCAGGAAACCATCTTTGCCCTAGGAATGACAGCAACTTCACTTTCTGAAAATGAGACAACACCCAAAGATATGGCGCTTCTTTTTAATAACTTGTGGGGAAGTCATTACCTAACTAAGGCATCAAGTGATGAGATTTTGGAATACCTCACTGATACGATCTACGAAGAACATCTGGCGGCCGGGGTGCCGGAGGATGTACGGGTAGCTCATAAATATGGCCTGGAAATTCACGTCGTCAACGATGGGGGGATTGTCTACGCTGCCAGACCGTATATTGTGGTTATTATGTCCAAAGGCGCCATCGAATCCGAAGCTAACGCAGTCTTTCCAGAACTGTCTAAATTAATCTATGAGTTTGAAGTTTCTAACTAGACCTTACGTCTATTTAGTTCTTCTTCTTCATATCAATGCGGTGTTCAAATGTCTCCGCGGGCCCCGCGAACACAAGAAAACTAATTCCTTGTTCTGCCGCGGCCGCTAAAAATGTTCCCTCGTCGGCCTCTTTATTTAGATGTTCTGTTATCAACAGCCCGTATGTATTGGTAGGTACCATGTATAGTACTGACATTCCTATTTCATTGCTTCTTGATGAAAATTTTCTGATCACCCTTACTTCTTTAAAACTGGGACTCCCAAAAAATACTTGCTCAGTTGTGCGACCATCTCTGAGGTGTCCTCCCCAAGGATTATAGATAGGCATCTCTCTTCCTGTTGGCCTAGGAACTGTACCCACAATTTCTACTCCTTTCATCCAAGCTATTTCGCCCCCTGACCTTTTTGTTGTTGCCCTTTCTCCCATGCTCCCCTAACTGCTAGAGGAATAGTAGTGTAGGGTTTGAACTTTGTCAAGTCGCGTGGTTATCTTTCAGTGCTGGCGGCTTCGGTATATACCCCGGTCACTTCCGAAGTGGCCAGCGCACGGACAATTGACAAATTTTCTGGTGTATTGTATCATTAAATACACGTGCAGGGATTACCGTTTGATATTTCAAAGGTTGAGGGATTTGAGTGGGATAAAGGAAATCTTGGGAAAAATGAAGTTAAGCACGGAGTGATAAAAGATGAAAGCGAGCAGGTGTTTTTAAACCGCCCTTTGTGGATTTTTGACGATGAGGTTCATTCAAAAAGTGAGAAAAGGTACGGCGCACTCGGCCGGACCAACAAGGGAAGGAAGTTGACGGCGTTTTTTACAGTTAGAAAAAATAGAATCAGAATTATTTCAATTCGTGATCAGAGTAAGAAAGATAAAAAAATTTATCAAAAGAAAGAGGTGAAACAAAATGAGAAAAATTAAAAACTTACCGAGATTTAAAAATGAAGATGAGGAAAGGGATTACTGGGCCAAGCACGAGTTAAGTGACGTCTTTGATGTTTCAAAAAGCGTAGATATTGTTTTCCCAAACCTCAAGTTGTCGACAAAAACAATGACGGTCAGAGTACCCGAATCTCTTTTGAATTCGTTAAAGCGAATTGCCAACAAAAAAGACGTGCCTTATCAATCGTGGGTGAAAACAATTTTGGACGAGAAAGTAAGAGAAGAGGACTTTGCAACCCCTTAACGGCTGGTGCTGGCGGCTTCGGGGAGGATTTTGTTTTCCAGGATGTTTTTGACGTTTTCGGCGCTGCAGTGGGCAGTGGGCTGAGTGCCCTCTAAAAACCACTCTTCGCGCACGGGGCAACCAGAGCAGGGCAGAGACTCGGTGAGAGTACAAACCGCAGTTTTGGTTAATTTTTCCGGAGTTTCCCATTCACGGCTTTGAATGTTAGTAAGAAGAGCCGACATGATTTTATTCCAAATTGGGCTGGCGCCGGTGATGCCGGATGCGATTCTCGCCATGGGGCTATTATCATTGTTACCAACCCAGACCGCAACGACGTAATCTTGATTAAAACCGACAGTCAGGTTATCCCGCAGATTGTTACTGGTGCCGGTTTTAACGGCTACCTCTGGGTGATTGGGGATAACCAAAGCGCTTGTGGTACCAAAAGCCGGCGCGCGGGCGGTGTTGTCTTTCAGGATATCAATTAAAATGAAAGCTACCCTTGGATCAAGAACTTGCTTGGCTTGGTGTCCATTTTCTTCGAGAGTTTTTACTTGATAATTTGTTACCTCTTTGATGGCAACAATTTCTGGTCTTTGGCCGCCATTGGCCAGCGTCGCGTAAACTCTTGCCAAATCGATGAGTTTTACCTCGCCGCCGCCAAGGGTTAGTGAAAGGCCGTAATTTGCCGGATCGCTCCAGGTTGTTATCCCCATTTTAGTACCCATCTCAACCATTTTATCTACGCCGTAAGTTACCAAGACCTTTACGGCAGGGATGTTTCTTGACTCGGCGAGCGCGCTTCTTAGTGTTAGATAGCCTCTAAATTCGCTGTCATAATTTCTGGGCGTGTAAATTGGCTGACCGGGGACATTAAAGGAAACCGGTGTATCGGAAAGCAGAGTGGCAGCCGTAAATCCATTTTCCAGAGCGTAAGCATAGTTGATGACTTTGATGGAGGATCCCGGTTGGCGAAGCCTAGTTGTGACATTCACGTTTCCGTCATTGGTGGTGTCAAAGTAATCACGGCTGCCGACCATGGCCAGAACCTCTCCCGTCTTGGGATTTATGACAACTGCTGCTCCATTGGTGACAGTAAGATTTTTGAGTTTGTCTACTTCTTGTTTTACTACTTCCTCAGCCAGCTTCTGGATTTCCAAGTCTAAGGTGGTAATGACTTCAAGGCCGCCTTTTTCGACGACTTCTTTACCGTATTTTTCCTCCAAGGCGTCTCTCACGTACATCACAAAGTGGGGAGCCAGAATCTGGATTTTATTTTGGGCAAATTCTAATGTTTCGTTGCCGGCTTTCTCTTCTTGTTCTTGGGTTATGAATTTGTTTATTCGCATGAGATATAGGACTTCTTCTTGCCGGCTCTTGGCTAGTTGGGGGTCGTTGCCAAATGGGGAAAACTTAGTTGGGCTTTGGGGGAGCCCCGCCAACAAAGCTGCCTCGCCAAGGGTAAGATTTTTGACGTCCTTTCCAAAGTAAATTTGAGAGGCTTCCTCAATGCCGTAAGTGGTGCCGCCGTAGCTGACTTCATTCAGATACATCTCCAAAATCTGATCTTTTGAGTAGGTAAGCTCAACCGCGACAGAAAGAATGATTTCCCTAATTTTACGAATCAGAGTTTTCTCCGGGGAAAGGAGGGCATTTTTAACTAATTGCTGGGTAATGGTTGAGCCACCGCTGAGTTTTTTTTCTTTGAGATTTTTGACGACTGCGCGCATGATGCCCCGGATCGAGAAGCCGGGATGGTTATAAAACTCCGCGTCTTCAGCGGCCAGGGTGGCAAGTCTGACATGGATTGGAATTTCAGGAAGCGCGACCGGAGTTCGATTTTGGTCCTTGTATATCGTAAACAAAAGGGTGTGATTTCTGTCGTAGATTTTCGTAGAAACTGATTGCTCACGGGTTACTAATTCTTTGGGGGAAGGCAGGCCACGCAAGATAAAAAATAAAAAATATAAGATGAAAAATATTAGAATAACAAGAACAAAGAGCAAAGATTTTTTAAAGGGAAACTTAATCCTGGGTATGGTAATTTTTTTACTCTCTTTAGATGCATATACCCATATTTCTCGAGTGATTCTACCAATTAGAAAAAGAACAAAAAGAACAAAAATAATAACGTACGTGAGTAGTTTATAAAGGGGTTTGCCAAGATAGGAAAGAACGCTTACGAATTTCCTGCCCATGACCTATATTTTAGCAGGCAAGACTCTATTGTGCTATAGAGGTTGGATATATTGAGAAAATCGCTTTTGGTGATGACGGGTGTCGGCAGTTACCAGAGGTATTTTTTCTTTTTCGGCCAGAGCAATAAACAGACAATCATAAATTGCAATATTGACCTTTTCCATCAAGGAAGCCGCTTCCTGAATAAACAGTCTATCCAGAGGTACAAGGGATAAACCTAATGAATAAAAAAGCTCAATTGCTTCTTTGAGACGCTTTCCTTTCAGAGAAACACCATAAAATAAAGCATTGGCCAACTCTAGGCCAATAATTTCCGGAGCCAAAATTTCAAGTGAGCCGCTTTTGTATTGTTCGAGAATTTTCCTAGCTTTTTTGGAGCCCTCTTCTTCGACAAACCATTTTAGGGCTACAGAGGTGTCAACCACTATTCTGTTATCCATTTTTCTTTTCTTCGATCACGCATTTCTATTAAATAGTCAGTAGTTGGAGAACCGCTTCTTTGGCCCACATTTTTTCTCAATTTGTCGATGGCGGCAATTGCGACTTCAACTTTGGTGTTGGTGGTTTGTTTTTCCTTTAATTCCTGATATCTCTCGGGGGCGACAGCAATAAACATCAAGTCTTGGTTGCGCATAACAAAAGCTTCTTCCTCTTTGGCCAAAATTCCCTCCAACGCATAAATATTACGTCTTAACTGGGTAATGGAGACGATTTTGGGATCAAATTGCTGCAATTTCATTGCCAAAATATTATACACAAATAGCAATAAATTTGTCAAGGTTTGACGGTGATCGGTTCAGTGGGGAGTATGCAGTCCGTACAAACGATAGTTCCTAGGGGATCATAAATGACTGAGTGATTTTGGATTTCAACGTTTTCCGGCGGTGTGTCCGGGCGGCCGATTTCTCCAGTCGTTTTATCAACCGGGATGTCAAGTCTGATTTCCCCGCCTTCTTCCGGAAGATAATCTTTTAAGAAATATTCAAAACGGGGGGCACACCCAGGATCTTCAGCTGATCCTGTTGGCCTCTTGCCGCTAACCCAGCAGACGTTTGCGCCAATAACGTCGCTGGGTTGCCTGGGCCAAGCGTGGCCCTCGTCGTCGGGGTTATAGGCCCCATCCTCGGCTTTGTCCAAGGTCTCCCTCATGATTTTGTTCCAAATTGGGGATGCTCCGGAAACTCCGGAGACGGCACCGCTCATGGGGGCATTGTCGTTGTTGCCGACCCAGGTGACGACGAGGGCATGAGTGTTATAGCCAATCGTCCAGTTATCCCTGAGGTCGTTAGTTGTTCCGGTTTTGACCGAGACTTCGGGGTGACCGCGGACGTTGAGGAATGAGCTCTCACCGAACGCGCTCGAGCGGGCGTTGTTATCTAAAAGGATATGAGAAATTATAAAAGAAACGGCGGGGGAGAGGACACGATCTCCCTCAAGGTTGTCTAAGTCGGCCTTAAAAAGAGTTTTGCCTTTGTAGTCTTCAACTTTTAAGACAGACGTTAGTGGTTGCTTTATCCCTTGATTGGCAAATACGCCAAAAGCAACAGCCATATCCATTGGCCGTACCTCGCCGCCACCCAATGTCAATGAGAGTCCATAATTTTTAGGGTCTTCGAGTGTCGTTAAGCCCATATCTTTGGCAAAGCCAACAAAGTTTTCAACGCCATTTAAGGCCAAAACTCTGACGGCTGGAACATTGTAGCTATTGCCCAGGGCGAATCTGGCCTGGACCGCGCCGTGGAAGCTGCCGTCGTAGTTTCTGGGACAGTAAGCCGGTTGCCCGGCGACGGCAAAACAGGTAGGGACATCAGCCAAAGCGGTTGCCGGTGTTATTTTTCCGTCTCTAATGGCTAAAGCATAGTTTAGGGGTTTAATCGAGGACCCGGGTTGGCGTTTTGCCAAAGTGATGTTCACTTTACCGTCTTCATCCTCGGCAAAATAATCTTTACTACCCACCATTGCCAAAATTTCCCCAGTTCCCGGCCGCGTTACCAGTGCGGCTCCGTTTCCAACCCCCAAGCCAGCGAGTTTGCCAACTTCATCCGCGACGGCTTGTTGTGCTACTTCTTGAAGCTCAAGATCCAGGGTGGTTGTGACCCGCAAACCCCCTTGCTCAACCAGGGCTTCACCATACTCTTCGGCCAATTGCTGCTTGACCCAGAGGGCAAAGTGGGGAGCCTTAGGGGCTTCGGCCTTGGCATAAGTGAACTCTTCCTGTTTGGCGGCTTCAGCCTCTTCTTGGGAAAGATAGCCATCTTCCACCATCCGCCGCAGCACCGTTTCTTGTCGCCCCTTCGCGTTTTCGGGGTTGGCCCCAAACGGGCTGTACCGCGATGGCGCTTGGGGCAGGCCAGCCAAAAGTGCGGCTTCACCTAGGGTTAGGTCACGGGCGGCTTTATTAAAATAGAGCTCACTGGCGGCTTCGATCCCGTAAGCCGTACCGCCGTAGGGAATTTGGTTGAGGTACATTTCCAAGATTTGATCTTTGGTATACAGGGTTTCAACTATTAAGGAAAGGACAATTTCTCGGATTTTACGGCGGATGGTTCGCTGGGGGGTAAGAAGC
>MGGO01000006.1:0-444 GCA_001792465.1 Candidatus Woesebacteria bacterium RIFCSPHIGHO2_01_FULL_44_10 | reverse complement strand
TGACCAACTGCTGGGTCAGAGTCGAGCCACCCTGAAGCCTTTGGTTAAAAACAATGCGGTAGACGGCCCGGCCCATGCCCTGAATTGAAAGGCCGTAATGCTTGTAAAAGTCCTTGTCTTCAATCGCAATGGTTGCATCCTTAACGTACTCGGGGACTTCGTCGAGTTTGATAGGTGAGCGCCGCTGATCTGTAAATATCTCATAGATCAACTCTCCGTTGCGGTCAAAAATCTTGGTTGAAACGGGAAAGTTTTTGCTTCCCAAATTGGTTGGTAGAGGTAGTCCCCAAAAAATCCATATGAATCCCACCAAAACTATGGTGGCAAAAACGATGGTTTTTTTGAACCTGATATCTTTCCACCTGGTCTTGAAATCAAATCTTTCTTTGATCTTTTCAGCAAACTCTCGCTTGGCTGTTTTTTTCTCTTCAAGTCTTTTTTCTT
>MGGO01000005.1:32457-41528 GCA_001792465.1 Candidatus Woesebacteria bacterium RIFCSPHIGHO2_01_FULL_44_10 | reverse complement strand
TTTGTTGGAGTTTTGGAATATATGTTGCTTGGAAAAGTTGCTAAATAATTCGATGATTCGAATCATAGTACTGCTGGCATTGATCTTACGGCTGATCTCTTTGAATCAATCTTTGTGGTTGGATGAGGCCACAAGTGCCTTAGTGGCTAGAGATTACTCTTGGAACCTGATTTTTGGCCAGTTTCTGCCGGGGGACTTTCATCCACCGTTGTATTATATGCTTCTAAAGATTTGGGGGCTGTTTTTTGGAACTAGTGAAATAGCGCTAAGAAGTCTTTCTGTGGTTGCTGGCGTGGCGACCGTTTACTTAGTTTACAAAATAGTTAACGCAACTACGGCAGCACTCTTGCTGGCCACAAGTGGCCTGCATATATATTTTTCACAAGAGGTCAGAATGTATCAGTTAGCCTCGTTTTTTGTGGCTTTGGCGGTTTATTTTTTCGTGAAAAGTAAAAATGAGGGTGGGGTAGGGTATGGGGTGGCGCTGGCAGCAGCAGTGCTAACTCACTACTTAACTGTATTAATGTTGCCGGTTTTTTGGTTAATCACCCGGAAAAACAAAAAATTTTATATGTCGCACAATATCATGTTTCTGGCAGGCCTTCTCTGGTTACCCACTTTCATCAAGCAACTAACCGGTGGATTGGGTGTAAAAAATATCTCCCCCGCCTGGTGGAATATTTTGGGCAAAACATCACTCAAAGAGATTGCTTTAGTACCAACCAAGTTTATGTTGGGAAGGATAAGTTTTGAGAGTGATTGGTTATATGGTGTCGTTGTGGCTGGTCTGGGAATTTTGTTTTTTTGGTTGTTGTTTAGGGCGCGTCGCGCGAACAAACTTTTTTGGTACTGGTTGATAGTTCCTGCCGGGCTGGCGGCACTTATTGGTTTCTTTGTGCCAGTGTTCAACTATTTTAGGATCTTATTTGTACTACCGGCTTTTTATATTCTGGTCGCCGCGGGAATCTCGACGTTAAAGTCAAAATGGCGCTCGGTTGTGCTGGGGCTGGTACTGACAGTCAATGTGGTTACTTCGGGAATATACCTAGTCAATCCCAAGTTCCATCGTGAGGACTGGCGGGGGGCAGTTAACTTTGTTGAAAGCCAGAAAGATGAGGGCGACATTACTCTTTTTGTTCAAGATTCACAAATGGAAGCTTACCGTTATTACGCACCGGGGGCTAAATTGGCAGGTGGCCCCGACACGCTGAAAGGTGAATTTGATACAATTTGGCTCATGCGCTATGTCCAACCGCTTTTTGATCCCAGCGACACAGTTCGCCAAAAAATCGAAAGTTTGGGATATGAAAAACAGGGTGAATATGATTTCAACGGCGTGGTAGTTTGGAGGTACGAATGAAAATTGGAATTGATGTTAGCCAGATTGTTTATGGAACGGGGGTGAGTGTTTACACCAAGAGTTTGGTTGAGAGCCTCTTAGGGATCGACAGGGAAAATGAATATATTCTCTTCGGTGGATCTCTCAGGAGGATTCATGATTTACGATTCATGATTCAGGAGTATAGAGCCAAGAAAAAAATTTACACCTTGCCGCCGACGGCACTGGATTTGCTTTGGAATCGGTTGCACATTATACCGATAGAAACTTTTACGGGGAAACTCGACGTTTATCACTCCAGTGATTGGGCTCAAGCACCAAGCAATGCCTTTAAAGTAACAACTATTCACGACCTGGTGCCTTTTAAATTTCCCAAACAAACCCACCCGCGGATTTTGGCAGTACACAAAGCCAGATTTAAGTGGATTAGAAAAGAAGTTGACGTGGTGATTGCCGTGAGTCAGTCAACAAAGCAGGATTTAATTGATTTAGGTATTGATGAGAAGAAAATTAGAGTTGTGTATGAGGCGGCCGGTGAGAAATTTGTCCCCCAAAAGAAAGACGTCATATCCGAGACTCTGAAAAGATTCGGAATTAGGGAAAACTATCTGATTAGCGTGGGTTTTGGGCCAAGAAAAAACACCAAAAAATTAATTGAAGCTTTTCAAAAAATAAAAACTAAGAATTTGAAGTTGGTTTTAGTTGGGAGAAGACAGGAAAGGATTGCTGAGCGGGGAGTAATGACTTTGGGCCGTGTTGATAGCGATCAGGATTTAGCCGCGCTTTATTCTGGGGCTGAGGCTTTGGTCTACCCCAGCCTTTATGAAGGATTTGGCCTACCAGTTGTGCAGGCCATGGCAGTAGGTTGTCCAGTTGTAACCTCTAACGTTTCCAGTCTGCCGGAGGTAGCGGGAGATGCCGCTGTTTTAGTTAATCCCAATGACACAAGCTCTATTGCCGAGGGAATTCAAACCGCTTTACGACAGACCAAGAGTCTAGCGCAAAAAGGCCTGAAACAAGCTCAGAAATTCAGCTGGGAGAAAGCAGCCCAAGAAACGTTCGGGATTTACAAAACCGCGGCTTCTAAGATCTGAATCCTCTCCCTATGATCCACCAATTGTTTTCCCTGTCGATCTGATCGATTTTGTTGAGCATCTAGTTTTCTCTCTATCCTATCGTTACTCATTTTTAATTCATCAATCTGATCACCCATATTTTCCAATACAGGAATAACGACTTCGTTTAAAGCCTCAACGACCACTTTACCAATTTCCTCTTTGTCTTTTTTGTTCATTAACTGATCTTAGTTTGTAAAAGGTTGAGTGTCAACAAAAGGCCAATTGGCCAGTATTGTTTCCCAGCCTCTACCAATGTTTTGCAGTTGCTCAAGCAACTTGGGGTTTAATAATTGAAATTGTTCGATATCTCTTAAGTCGCGTCTGATCTTTCCTTTAGCATATTCCAAATCTCCCTCTTGTGCATGGATAATGTAGTTAACGTCTGTTAAATGACTGGCAGAGTCTGCAGTTGCTAAAATCTTTGCCTCCAAACTATTTGGTATAACATCCTTACACCTGTGCGAACGGACACAATGAGTAACGTTTATGATTTTCTCCCTGGAAGCACCCATTTGATCTAAAAATTCCAACGTTTCATAAGCAGATTTTTCTGCGTGATCAATTTGTTTGTCTCCGAAAGTGTGACCAATATCGTGAAGCCAAACAGAAAGCAACACTGTTTCTTTATCGGCTTCGGGATGATCCTCTAAAATGATCAAGGTCCATTTTTCTACCTCTTCAATATGCTTTAGGAGATAAGGGTAAATCAAACTACCCTCTCTGAAAAACTTTATGAAGTGTTCTCGTGCTGCTTCGACAAGTGGGGTACGCACCGCTCGCTCGCTCATGCGGCGATATTATCATATAATTGAAACAATGTTAATTGGAATTGATGGGAATGAAGCGAATGTCAAAGAGCGCGTAGGTGTGAACCAATATGCTTTTGATATACTTTGGGCTATTTACAGACTGCGAGAAAAAGGAGAGATAAAACACAATCTCATAGTTTACCTGCAAAATCTGCCCCTGACTGATCTTCCGAAAGAGACAAATTTCTTCAAGTACAAAGTTTTACCCGGCGGACCTTTGTGGGTGTTTAGAAAACTGACTCCGCATCTTCTATTTTCCAAAAATAAGCCTGACGTTTTATTCAATCCAACTCACTATTTACCCCCAATTCTTACTATCCCAGCAGTGCTGACAATTCATGACCTTTTTTACCTCGAGAACTCGGGCCAATTCAGAAAAATAACATTTTGGCAGTTAAAGTACTGGACTGCCAGGTCGGTAAATATATCAAAATCTATCATTGCGGTCTCTAATAGTACAAAAAAAGAAATTGTACGACACTACCCTAAAGCCTCAAAGAAAATTAGTGTTGTGCTCCATGGATATGATAGGGAACGTTTCAATACCGCAGTTCCCAACGAGGATGTGCGACGCATTAAAAATAAGTATACTATAGTTTCGGATTATCTTTTGTATTTGGGGACCTTGAAACCCAGTAAAAATGTGGAGCGGCTGGTGGAAGCGTTTGTTGGTGTGAAGCAACAAAAGCCAGACATTAAGTTGGTCATTGCTGGGAAAAAAGGTTGGCTGTTTGATGAAATTTTCAAAAAAGTCCAGAAATTGGGCTTAAATGATGAGATTATTTTCACCGATTTTTTGCCAGAGGGTGATAAACCAGGACTAATGGCAGGAGCAAAAGTGCTTGTCGCTCCCTCACTCACAGAGGGTTTTGGGATGCACGCCATCGAGGCCATGGCAGTAGGTACGCCAGTTGTTGTTTCAAAAATTGACGCCTTTGAAGAGGTGGTGGGTGACGCGGGTATTTTTGTCGACCCCCAAAGCATTAGGTCAATCACGGAGGGCATTAATAAAGTTCTCAAAATGAGTCCAGATGAGTATAATAGAATAGTTAAAAGAGGCCTTGAGCATGCGGCCAACTTTTCCTGGGAAAAGGCAGCTCGTGAGACGGTTGCCGTCCTGGAGGCAGCAGCCGATAGGACCTAATATACTAAAAATGCTGCAAGATAGAATGGGTAATAAGCTGACGGCTGGCCAAGCGATACCAAAAATATTGAATCGTTTTTACAATTATTTTTTGGATTTTGAATTGATGCTGGTTCGTTGGACCGGATACATCCCGCTACACTTTTTTAGAAAAATAATTTACAGGATTGTGGGTGTCAAGATTGGTGAGGGATCAACTTTTCACATGTGGACTAACTTCTATTTACCAAAAAATGTTGAAATTGGTAAGGATACAATTGTTGGAGCTAGGGCATTTTTAGACGGCCGTGCGAGCTTAAAAATAGGAGACCACGTTGACATCGCAAGCGAGGTTATGATTTACAATTCCGAACACGATATAGATAGCGATGACTTTGGTCCGATTGAAGAGACGGTTGAAATTGGCGATTATGTTTTTATCGGGCCCAGGGTAATTATTTTGCCGGGGGTAAGAATTGGAAAAGGAGCGGTGGTAGGAGCGGGGGCAGTAGTTACTAAAGACGTACCGGAGTTTGCCGTGGTCGGTGGCGTCCCTGCGAGAGTTATTGGAGAGCGGGCCAATAAGGATCCTAAATATAAACTGGGAAGAGCCAGGCTTTTCCAATGATTAAAGCTATCCTACGAGTGGTCTATGTGATTTTTGCTGCTGGATTTTTGGCTTATCTTGCTTTACCTAGTCCGGCTTTTCCAACTCCCCCGCCTGATTCTGTTCAATCGCAAGAACTGGGAGATAGTGAGGACCTGACTAGAAGAAGAGCTTATTTCACAAATTATACAAGACAGGAAGTGTTGAACCACTACCAAAACCAATTTGGCCCCATCCCTTCTTTTAGGCTCAATTATCCACCGGAGGAGTCCCAAACCCTGATTCGGGATCAAACACGCAGTACTTTTCTGGAGGAGATAGTTCATCCATTGCGGGAGTCGATATTTGTAAACGGTTTTGAACCCACTGACCCCAAAGACGACGTTTGGTATAAAGGGGTGGATTACAGGCAAAAAATAATTATTAAATATGCCCCAAGCAACGTTTTCGTGCGCCTGGGAGTAGGGGCTTTAGCCTTGGGAGCGATATGGTTGATCTTTCGATTATAATTATTAATTACAACACACCCGGCTTGGCCCAAGCCTGTCTTGAGTCAATCATCAAGCAGACCAAAAACTTGGACTATGAGATGATTGTGGTTGATAATGGGTCGACAAAGAAAATCAAAAGTTCAAAAGCCAAAATTATTGAGAGTAAGGTGAACCTGGGATTTGCGGGGGCGAATAATTGTGGGATTAGGGAAGCAAGGGGAAAATATCTTCTTTTTTTGAACTCAGACACTTTAATTCACGATAATTTGCTGAAAGAAATGGTTAACTGGATGGAAGTCCACCCCAAGGTCGGGGTTGCAAGCTGCGCGCTTAAAAACCCTGACGGAACGCAGCAGGGGACCGGTGGCTATTTCCCCACACTTTTGCGGGTCTTTTCTTGGATGACTATTCAGGATATTCCCGGGGTGGACATCATAATCAAGCCCTTTCACCCAATGAAATCTAAGTCTTTTGCCAAGGGAACGGGTTTATACAAAAAGGCTAGAGAGCTTGACTGGGTTATGGGTGCTTTTGCCCTCGTGCGCCGGCAGGCCCTGGAGCAAGTTGGCGGCTTTGACGAGGAATACCATATGTATACGGAGGAAGTAGATCTTTTTTATAGAATCAAGCAAAAAGGTTGGCAGATATGGTACTTACCCGCTTGGAATATTACTCACATTGGGGCGGCGAGCTCAACAGCTGAGTTTCCCATACTTCAGGAGTACAAAGGGATAAAGAGGTTTTATAAGAAATTTTATCCGAAATGGCAGTATCCGATCCTGAGATTGTTACTCAGGATTGGCGCTTTAGGCAGAATTGTTCTTTTCGGTATACTAGAGGGAAGGCGGTCAGCAAAAATATATGTTAAAGCGTTTAGGGAAGCTTAAAAGTCTTTTGAAATATGGCGTGGCCGCTATTTTACTTGCCATTCCGCTCTATCCGAAATTTCCGTTTGTGGATGTCCCGGGCACGTTTGTTTCAATTCGACTCGAGGATTTTTTGGTTTTTGTAATTTTTTTAATTTGGCTAATTACTATTCTTCCAGATTGGAGAAGCCTTTTTAAAAACAAGGTGAACGTAGCAATCCTTGTTTATATGTTCGTCGGTTTTGTTTCCGTAGTTTCGGCCGTTTTTCTTACAAAGACTGTTTCCCTGCATATTGGAGTTTTGCATTGGGTCAGGAGATTTGAATATTTTGCGGCATTTTTCATTGGTGCATCGGTAATTAAGTCCCAAAGAGATTTGGCTTTTTTCAGCAAACTATTGGTGATTGTGGCTATTTGGGCTTTTGCCTATGGTATGGGTCAAAAATACTTAAGCTGGCCGATTGTGACTACGCAAAATGCCGAGTATTCAAAGGGCGTGGCGCTTCGCTACCTACCGGGAGGCCACATCCCCGCCACATTTGCGGGCCATTATGACCTGGCTTCTTATCTGGTTTTGGCAACACCCGTTCTTTTTAGCATGTTTTTTGTTTCAAACAAAAAAGAAAAAATTGTCTACCTGTTTGGCATTGGTGCCTCTTACTGGCTGATGATCAATGCCGTTTCCAGAATTTCGATTGTGAGTTTTATGGGTGCAATAACTCTAGCACTCTTGTTGATTCGTAAATACAAGGCAATCCCCATTTTCATAGTCGCCTCCGTGCTTTTGATGGCCACTTCAAGTAGCTTGATAACCCGCTATATGCGAGTGTTTCAATACCTGTTAACGAGTATTACCCCCACAGTCCAAGCGGCGGAGTTATCCATCGGCAGCGTTTTGGGAGTGGAGGACAGGTCAACCTCAATTAGGTTGAACGTTGAGTGGCCAAGGGCACTTCGGGCATTTGCCAAAAATCCGCTTTTGGGGACGGGGTATTCGTCAATTACCCTGGCTACTGACAACGATTATTTGCGACTTCTGGGAGAAACAGGCCTTGTGGGGTTTGTGGCTTTTGCCCTGATCCTCATCAGGGTTGCCATTCGTTTTTTAAAAACCATTCCTTTGCCAAAGCTTGATGTCAGGAGCGCTTATTTAGCAGGTATAATCGGAGCCTTCCCGGGAATTTTACTCAATGCCACGTTTATTGACGTTTTTGAAGCCTCAAAGTTCGCTATTCTATTTTGGCTTTTTATGGGTTTTGGTTACGCGGTCACTCGGTGGCCGTCCCGAGCGATGTCGAGGGATGAAAAGAATTGAGTACATAATTTTGTTTATTATTCTTCTGGGGGGATTTTTTGTTCGTTTATATAAAATAAACAATCCCATTGCAGATTGGCATAGCTGGCGCCAGGCCGATACTGCTTCAGTTACCAGAGAATATATTAAAAACGGGCTTAATCTGCTTGTTCCCAAGTATCACGATCTCTCCAGCGCTCAAACCGGAGTTACCAATCTGGAGGGGTACCGTATGGTTGAGTTTCCACTCTTTAACTTTTTCCATTACTTATTGGCTACCAACTTCCCGCTTAGTTTGGAAGTTTCCGGGCGATACATTTCAATAGTTGCAAGCCTGGTTTCGACGATGTTTATTTACTTACTTGGTAAAAAATATTTGGGTGATTGGGGTGGGGTTTGGGCAGCATTTTTCTTTGCTTTTTTGCCATATAACGTCTATTACTCCCGGACTATTCTTCCTGATCCCTTGGCGATTACTTTCGCTCTGGCTGCCATTTGGTTTTTCCCAAAAAGCTGGCTTTTTTCCAGTGTTCTTTTTGCAGTTTCACTTCTGGTCAAACCGTTTGTCATTTTTTACCTGCCTGTTTTTTGGCTGCTGGCCAAAAACAAAAAGCGCTTCATTTTTTTTCTGGCGCTTTCCATGGCGCCGGTTGCCGCTTGGAGGTTTTGGATTAGTCAGTTTCCGTCAGGGATTGCGCACATTAAGTGGATGTTTAATAGTGACCGGATTCTAGGCAAGCCAAGCTTTTGGCGCTGGATTTTTGGTGAGCGCATTGGCCACTTGATCCTTGGCTCGTGGGGACTCATTCCCCTTGCTCTTGGGGTTACTTCAGTAAACAAGAAAAAATTATTTCCTTTGGCATTTTTTGTCGGCTCACTTGCCTTTGTTTTTGTTTTTGCAACCGCCAATGTTCGCCACGACTATTATCAACTCTTTTTAGTGCCGTCAATCTGCTTACTTTTAGCCCAAGGGGTTCTTCGCTTACCCAAATATCTGGGTGTTTTTGCTGTAGTAATGATGTTTGTGACCTCGGGCTTTCAGATTCGTGAGTACTACAAGATAAACAACCCTGTGATTGTAGAAGCAGGGAAAGCGGTTGATGAATTAGTACCTCATGACGCTTTAGTTGTTGTTCCGTACAACAAAGACACGGCCTTTCTTTACCAAACTGCCCGGCGGGGTTGGCCCTTTGTTGATGGTACCATTGAGAATCTTATTGCCCTCGGTGCCGACTATTACGTTTCAGTAAATCTCACCGATCCGATGACTCAACAGATTGGCCAGAAATACAAAGCGCTCCAAAAAACCGACAGTTATGTCATAATCAAGCTGCGATGAAGATCCAAATGCTTGTATCGTTTTTGCCGAATGGAGGCTAATTTATGCAGTATGCGATTATCGATGAAAGCGGTCGTTTTGCCGA
>MGGO01000005.1:19987-32436 GCA_001792465.1 Candidatus Woesebacteria bacterium RIFCSPHIGHO2_01_FULL_44_10 | reverse complement strand
GCCGCAGTTTGTGCAGAGTCACTCGTCGGCTTGGATAAAATAATCCCTAAAATCAAACGGAAAATTCCTTTTAAGGGAAGCCGTAAGCGAGAGAAGTTTTTAGCGGAGATCAAATTTAGTCGAACAGGGGACAAAACAAAGCGGGCAGTCTTGGGAGAAATGGCTCAGCGAGAAATAGAGATATTTCTTTTGACTATCGATACGGAAGGCCGGAAGGTGGCTGACAATCCGGAAAATTACTCTTTGATCATTGCCAAACTTCTTTCTGTGGTTAGACGCAAAAACCTGCAGTTGAAACACATAATTATTGATAGACATTTTACGTGGACATCCCAAATAGAAAGGTTTAATCATCTGGTTTGTAGAAAGTTGGGAGGAGAACTTTTTATCGAACACGTGGATAGTCAGCAAAATTCAGTGGTCTCATTAGCAGATTTTGTGGCCGGAGCTGTCCGGGAGTATTATGAGGACAAAAATGAAATCTGGAAGCCTCTGATCGGAAAGAGGATTGTTTATGAGAAGAAAGTCTCTTGGAGGGAATTGAGACAACAAAAAAGGTAAAAGCTTGAAGGGGTCCTCCAAAAGAGGCGCCCTGCTTTTACCTTAGGAGTTATAATACAATGTTAGTAATAGAAAGTCAATAGCTGATGAAAATTCTTATGCTTGTTCCTTTCTTGCCCAATACCGAGACTTCGGGTGGGCAAACCCGGTGGTACAACCTCATTAAATACATGTCCAAAAGCCATGAAATTACACTTTTTTCCCTGATTAAAGACGATTCAGAGAGAAAGTTTATTCCCGAGCTTGAGAAATATTGTAAAAAAGTAAGAGTTTTTAAACGTACCAAGTCACCTTGGCATATCCGCAATTTATTTTTGGCACTAGTGCGGTTCTATCCCCTTTTGGTTGTCCGGAATTGGTCACCTAAAGAAAAGCGGGCAATTCAAGCTGAGCTGGCGCAGGAGAAGTACGATTTAATTCACGCGGAGACTTTTTACGTCATGCCCCACATCCCCAAGACTTCGGTTCCTTCAATTATGGTTGAACAAACTATTGAATACCAGGTCTATAAGCATTATGTGGATAATGAAGTTTTGCCGATTTTCCGGCCGATATTTATGTTTGACGTTATTAAGCTCAAGTTTTGGGAAGCGTACTATTGGAAGAAAGCCACCAGGGCGGTAGCCGTTAGTGAGGAGGACAAGAAAGCGATGCAGGAGCTGGTTCCCGGTATGCGGGTGGACGTGATCCCAAATGGTGTGGACTCCAAGTACTATACCCAAAAAGAAGTTGCCAAGAAATCTCCACCCCGAGTTCTTTACGGTGTTACCAATTTTGAGTGGTTGCAAAATCACGAAGCAGCAGAAATTTTGATCAAAGAAGTCTGGCCAAAAATTAAGCGAGAAATTGCTGGAGTCAAACTTTGGATAGTGGGCCGCAAAATGCCGGATTGGTTGAAAGAGATTGCGAATGAAGATGAAAGAATTGAGATTACGGAGAGTATTCCCGATCCTCGGGATGCATATCTTGCCGCTACTGTTATGGTAGCCCCCATTCGTGGGGCTGGAGGGACACGCTTAAAGATCCTAGAAGCCATGGCTGCGGGCTTGCCAATTGTTTCAACAAGTATAGGAGTGGCGGGATTGGGGCTTGATTCTGGTGAGCAGGCGCTCATTATCAACTCCAACGCCGGGTTGGCTCAGGAGGCTATAAAACTTTTGAAAAATCCTGATTTGGCCAGAAAAATTGGTGAGGCTGGCAAGGAATTTGTTCGGGAAAACTTTGACTGGAAGGCAATCGTGAAACTACACGATCCGATATATGCAGAAATCACACACAAAGCCTAAACTTTCGGTTGTAATTCTAAGTCACAACACCAAAGACTTGTTGGTTAACTGCTTGAAATCATTGGAGAAAGTAAAAAATGAAGTTGATTTTGAAACCATTGTTGTTGATAACGGTTCAACTGATGGGTCTATCAAGACCATTCGTCATGCTGAATTTATTTCAGCATCAGACTGGGTTCTGAAACTAGTTCAGAACGACAGAAATGTCGGTTTTGCGGCGGGGAATAACAAAGCCAGAGATATGGCAGGAGGTAAGTATGTACTTTTTTTGAACTCCGATACCCAAGTCTATCTAAATACACTCCCGGTGTGTATTAAATATTTGGACGAACACGAAGAAGTGGGGGCAATGACTTGTCGGTTAGAGATGCGAAACGGTAAACTGGATCCGGACTCAAGAAGATCATTTCCTACTCCGTGGAAAAGTTTTACTCATTTTTCAGGATTGGAAAATATTTTTCCTCATTCAAGCCTGTTTTCTCAATACCGCTATGGCCGAGTTCCTGAAGACAGAATTCAGGAGGTTGACGTTATTCAGGGGGCGTTCTTTTTGACCAGAAAAAAAATATTGGATAAAGTGGGTTGGTTTGATGAAGATTATTTTCTGGACGGTGAAGATATCGATCTTTGCTGGAGAATTAAAAAAGCCGGCTACAAGATAATTTACTATCCCAAAGTTTCGATCCTGCATGTCAAAAAGGGTACTAAAGGAAAAACTAAACGATCTAAACAGACCGTGACTTCGGGGATAAACGCGATGGAGGTTTTTTATAAGAAACATTTAATGCAAAAGTACCCAGCTCTTGTTAATGGACTAGTTTTTGCAGGTATTAAAATATTAAGATTTATTCGGCTAGTGCGATTTGTAGCATGAAGATATTGATTGACGCCAGATTATATGGTCTTGAAAATGCCGGGTTGGGCCGGTATGTGATGAATTTGGTTAGGCAGCTGCAGAAACTTGATAGCGAAAATAAATACACCGTTCTTCTTCGGAAAAAATATTTCAATAGTCTAAAGTTCTCCAAAAATTGGCAAAAAATATTGGCTGACTATTCCCATTACAGTCTTGCTGAGCAAACTAATCTTCCCAGGATTATTGCCAATCAGAGTCCGGACCTGGTTCACTTCCCACACTTTAACGTTCCGCTAGCATTTCGCGGTAAGTATGTAGTGACAATCCATGATATTTTGATGCACAAACAAAAGGGTAAGGAGGCAACAACCTTGTCTCTGCCTAAGTATTTAATTAAAAGGGCAGGTTATAAAATGGTTTTTACCAAAGCCGTCCGCGGCGCAACTAAAATTATTGTCCCGAGTCATTTTGTTAAGAAAGAAATTGTTGACTCTTACAGACTAGATCCAAACAAGGTAACAGTAATTTACGAAGGAGTGGGGCTATGAAAAAACCTTATTTTCTTTATGTCGGTAACGCTTATCCACACAAAAATTTGCAACGGGCAGCTGAGGCGGCTTTGGCAGCCAGACAAACACTTTTTATTGCTTCATCCAGAAATATTTTTACCGAAAGACTGGAAAAAATGATTAGAGAGTTAAGGGCGCAGGACTACGTCAAGCTTTTGGGCTTCGTGCCGGATGATAAGTTGGCGGCTTTGTATAGAAACGCAATAGCTTTTGTTTGCCCGAGTACTTATGAAGGCTTTGGTCTGCCGGGGCTTGAGGCCATGGCAGCGGGGACGTTGGTTTTGGCAAGCAACATTCCGGTCTTTAAAGAAATTTATCAGGATCATGCGCTTTATTTTAATCCTTACGACTTTTCGGCAATTGCCGCGGCGATGAAAGACGCGCTGGAGATGTCGCCGTCGACCCGCACCGTCCACATCAAAGCTGCTCAAAAATTTGTCCGGCGCTACTCCTGGTCCCAAATGGCCAAACAAACCCTCAAAGTCTATAATGAAGCATGAATGGGAAGACTCACGTTGAAGTTGACCAAAGCGGCAAGATTGGTGACACTAAAGTACCCACGGTGCTTGCTTTTTCAAATTTGGAAAATTTTTCAATACTGGTTTCTGCGACTGAGAAACGTAAATGTATTTTGATACTTCGCAGGAAGGGTAAGCTAAGTAAGAGGTTTTATCTGAAATTATTCGCCGCTTGCTTATTTCTATTGCTTGAAAGAGATATAAAGAGTTTTAATAGGGTAATTGTAGATATCGAATACACTGGCCATAACGATAAGGTAAAAGGATACTTGTTAAATTTATTTAGCAAGAAAAAAGTTGAATTGGAAAGCGATATCATCCAATTTGGTTTAATTCATCGCGGAAAAAGGAAACCCAAAGCTCATGACAAAGCATATTTTACTTTTAAAGGGGACGTAAAGCCGGACAAAGTGATTAAAGCTGAACAATTATTGAAGCTGTTGGAATAAAAAAAGATCGGGGACCCCTTTCGGGGGAAACCCAGTTCAGCTCACGGAGTGATTACCGTGGGGTCCCTGAGCCACCCGATCTGAAAGTATATTAGCAGAATTAATGAAGTTTGTCAATGAAAATAGCTATTGTCTATGACAGGGTGGTGAAGTGGGGTGGGGCAGAGCGGGTGCTTTTGGCTTTAAATGAATTTTTCCCCCAGGCCCCGCTTTATACTGCGGTTTACAATTCCAAAACTGCTCCCTGGGCCGAAAAATTTCCAAAAGTTGTTACTTCCTTTTTGAATAAAATTCCGGGAGCCAAAAACAGTCACGAAAAGTTAGCGCTTTTTATGCCTCATGCATTTGAGAGCTTTAATTTTTCCAAATATGATTTGGTAGTTTCTGTGACCAGCGAGGCGGCTAAGGGGGTTATCACTAACCCAAAAACAAGGCACATCTGTTATTGTTTAACTCCAACTCGCTACCTCTGGAGCCACTACAATGAATACTTTTCTCATCCTCTGGCGCGCAGGCTATCTCGTCCGGCCGTGAATTATCTTAGAAGGTGGGACACACTTGCTGCCCAACGGCCGGATCAGCTGGTTGCCATATCCAATGAGGTTAAAAACAGAATAACTAAGTACTATAACCGGGAGTCTATCGTAATACATCCACCGGTAGATCATCTACCACTTTCCACTTTCCACTTTCCATTACCAATTTCCAATTTCTATTTACTAGTTTCTAGACTCGTTCCCTATAAAAAAGTGGATTTGGCAGTTAAGGCTTTTAATGAGTTGGGATTGCCATTGGTGGTTGTTGGGACCGGGAGCGAAGAAAAAAGGCTCAAAAGAATGGCTGGCAAAAACATTATTTTCACGGGCCATTTGACAGACAGTCAGCTTGCCGACTACTATAAAAAGGCACGGGGATTTATTTTCCCCCAGCGTGAGGACTTTGGAATCGCGGCTGTTGAAGCGCAGACCCACGGAGTGGGCGTCATTGCTTTTGCCGGAGGCGGCGCGCTGGATACGGTCACGGCTGAAACCGGAGTCTTTTTTAAAAAGCAGGGCAAACAGGATTTGATCAAAGCAATAAAAGAGTTTGAAACAAAAAAGTTTGAAGTACGAAGAATAAAGCAAAATGCCAAAAGATTTTCAAAAGAAAGATTTAAAAAAGAATTTCTGAAATTGATTGATAAACTATGAAAATCGTGATATTTGCGGGTGGTTATGGAACTAGAATGTGGCCTGCGAGCCGAAAATCTTTTCCCAAGCAGTTTTATCCGGTAATCAGGGGAAAATCGTTTTTTCAACAGACCGTTGCTCGATTCAAAAAGAAATATAAGTCTGAAGATATTTACGTTTCTACGGAGGATGCATACGTAAAACTTGCAAGAGAACAAGCTCCAGATATTCCTGCAAAAAATTATATAGTAGAACCTGAGAGAAGAGACCTTCTGGGCGCAGTAGGTTTAGTTGCTGCTGTTATTGACAAGCACAGCCCCGGATCTGTGATGTTTTTTTCTTGGTCAGACCATTTTATAAATGAAGAAGAGGAGTTTTTAAGGGCGGTGCAAGTTGCTGGTGACTTCTGCAAAGAAACCGGTAGGCCAGTCTCTTTGAATGAGAGACCTACTTTCCCATCAACGGCACATGGCTGGGTTCAGATGGGTAAGAAAGTTGACACGCGAGAGAGAAAGGATTTGTACCAGATTCAAAAGCATGTGGAAAAGCCTGATTTAAAAACTGCCAAGAAATACTTTAAGGACGATACTTGGTTGATTCATACTGGATACGGGGCTTGGAGATCAGACTTGATGCTTTCATATTACGAGAAGTATCGTCCAAGTGAGCATGAGGGTTTACTGAAGATCCAAGAGACTTGGGGAACGGACTCAGAAAGAAAGGTGCTGGAGAGAGAGTATGGTTTATTTGAAAAGATTTCTGTTGAATACGGGTTGTTTGAAAAGTTACCTAATGATTTAAGATTGACCATTCCTATCTCGGTTGGCTGGGAAGATGTAGGGACTTGGAAGCTTTTTTTTGATGCAATGAAGGAAGGAAATGAGAAAAATGTAATTGAGGGAGGGGCAGAGGCAGAGTTCGTTGAGTCAGAAGGTAACTTGGTTTATGCAAGAAGAGGCAAACTAGTCGGGATTGTGGGTATGAATAGCCTAGTTGTTATTGATACTGATGATGCTCTTTTGGTTGTTCCAATGGATAAAACAGAAAAAGTGAAACAAATGTTTAAGAAGATCGAGACGGAAAAGTCAAGATATGTTGAATAGACTTTTATAGTATAATGCCACCTGCCCAATATGTGGTACAGAATTATAAAAAGAATAATAGATCTGGTTAGCACCATAATTCTTCTTATTATTTTCTCCCCGATTCTCATTGTTTCCGCAATTTTCATTAAGATTACTAGCCGTGGGCCGGTCTTTGCCGACACCCCCAAGCGCGTAGGCCTTGGGGGCAAGCATTTTTATGCATATAAGTTTAGGACCATGATCCCCAATGCTTACGAACTCCTCCGAAAAGATCCCAGATTTGCCAGAGCCTATAAAGAACAACAGGAGGCCGGAAACTACAAAATAATGAACGATCCCAGAGTAACATCCGTAGGGAGGATCCTGCGCAAGCATTCAATTGACGAAATTCCACAGCTTTTTAACGTTTTAAAAGGGGAAATGAGCCTTGTGGGTCCGAGGCCCTACTATGAAGAGGAGCTAATTAAACAGCAGAGGAAGTACCCCGGAACCCGCGAGCTGGTAAAAGAAGTTTTAACCGTTAAACCCGGAATTACGGGCTTTTGGCAGGTATCGGGACGAAGTGAGGTAACCTTTGACAAAAGGATTGAGATGGATGCTTACTATGCCCGGAAAAAATCAGTCTGGCTTGATCTTCTGATTCTGGCCAAAACCCCCTGGGTAATGGTTAGTGGAAAAGGTGCCGCTTAATAGTGTAGAGTTAAAAAAGTATGGAAATACCACAAATTAAACCGGACGAGTTGGTCAAAAAAAGTTTCAAAGAAAAATTGGTAAGTTTTGTTAAAAAGCGAAAGTGGGTTTTGGTGGGTGTGGGGGTAGGGTTGGCGGTTTTTATGGCAGCAATTATTATTCCTGGCCTTTTGGTTTATAAAAATGCCAGGGCGCTCACGGCCTCAGCCAGAAAATTAGAGTCAGTGGTCAAGGACGAACAAAATATCATCAGAGTTAGGGAAGAAATTGGAAATGTAAGAAGTGATCTGACCTCCTTACAAAAATCATACAAAATTTTAGGCTGGACTCGAATCCTACCGCTTGTAGGTGGTTACTATCGTGATGGGGATGCGGTGATGAAGGCCGGGCAGCACGGCTTGGATGCCGCGGAAATTATTATCACAACGGTTGAGCCCTATGCTGACATAATTGGTTTTACGGGGGATCCGAGCAAAGAGGCCCAAAGTGGAGAAGAGAATGCCAATGACAGAATTGAGTTTATTGTTGCTACAATTGACGACGTTATTCCCCAACTTGAAGAAATTAGCCAAAAAGTAAAATTGGCGCAGGCCGAAATTGACAAGGTTAACCCCAACCGTTATCCCGTTAAAGTTGCCGGTCGCGAGGTTCGCAACAAAATTAAAGATGGGGTGGCCATGGTTGATCAGGGAGCAAGTTTAGTGGAAGACAGCATCCCGCTTCTGCGCGTTGCTCCCTACCTGATGGGTATTGATGGTGATAGGGAATACTTGATCCTTTTCCAAAATGATAAAGAACTGCGGCCCACTGGCGGCTTTCTCACGGCCTATTCTTTGGCCGATGTATCCGAGGGGAAGTTTTCACCCGTGGCTTCGGATGACATTTACCATCTTGACGGTAGGTATCCCCCTTCTGTCCCCGCGCCTGATCCGGTAGTTAAATACATCAAGGGCCCATACGTTCTGAATAAAAATGTCAGGTTAAGAGACATGAACTTTAGCCCCGATTTTGCTGAATCGATGGATCTTTTTGTCGAGGCTGCCGAGAAGGCAGGTATCAGAGACATTGACGGAGTGATCGCCGTTGATACCCAGGTTTTAGTCAATTTATTGGACGTTTTGGGCCAAATTGGGGTTCCTGGTTTTGGCAACTTTAGTACCGAGATTGATCCAAGGTGTGATTGCCCACAGGTTATTTATGAGCTGGAGAGTTTTGCTGACCAGGAGGGTCCGGTGATCTGGGATCCGTTAACGGGAGAAATTATTTTGGCCCCGCCTAATATGGACAACCGCAAGAAGATTGTCGGGCCTTTGATGAATTCAATTTTAAGCAATGCCCTAGGTCAGCCCAAAGAGAAACTGCCCGACCTTTTTGAGGCAGCCTTTAAATCTCTTTTGGAAAAGCACGTTCTTCTTTATATGCTCGATGATGAAGCTCAGGCAGGCGTGGAGTCGTTTAACATTGCCGGGCGGATTAAAGAATATGGTGGGGACTACTTGCACGTTAATGACGCCAACTTGGGTGGTAGAAAATCTAATCTATATGTCAACCAAGAGGTGGTGCAAAACATTGAGGTAGCGCCCGACGGCAGCGTTACCAAAACCCTGACCATTACTTACAAAAACACCAAAGATTACGACGGTTGGCTCAACTCGGTTTTGCCTAACTGGACCAGGATTTATGTACCTCGTGGCAGTGAGTTAATTGACAGTAGTGGTTTTGAGGACAAAGCCCAGCCGTATGAAGATCTGGGCAAGACAGTTTTTGCTGGTGGATTTGAACTGCGGCCCAATGGTGTGGTTCAGATTGAGGTAGTTTATAAATTGCCTTTTGGTGTGGATGATGAATACAAGATGCTAATTCAAAAACAGCCCGGCAAAGACGCGCCACTTTATTCCATTGAGCTAGGGAAACAATCGGAAGAATTGTTTTTACGAACAGACAAAGAATTTCGCTTCAGGATATGATTAGGGGCTTCAAGGACGAGGGAATAGTGCTGGCACGCAGGAACTACTCGGAAGCAGACAGGATACTAGTGCTTTATACCAAAAATTGTGGGAAACTTTCCATGATTGCCAAGGGAGTCAGAAAGCCCAGTAGTCGCAAGCGGGCCAGTATTGAAATGTTTAGCAAAATTAACTTTCAAGCGGCCACTGGTCGGGGACTGGATATCTTAACTGAAACCGAGATACTGGATTCATTTGATGAAATACGCTCCAACTTGCCCAAAGTTTCCGTAGCTTATTTTTTTTGTGAGGTGGTTGGTAAAATTACTCGGGATGATGAGAGAAATGCCAGTTTATACAGCCTCTTGATTGATTACTTAGGAAAGCTAAAAACTTCTTTGAATTTACGGACTTTGCGGGCGGAATTTACCAAGGATGCGTTGGTATTAAGCGGCTTTTGGCCCGAGGGTAAACCCTTGGATGATCCGGATCAGGCACTTGAATCTGTGACCGAAAAAAAAATTAATTCGATTCGGGTTGGAAAGAAGCTCACTAGCTAGTATAATAAACACCAATGGCAGATAAAAAGGTCGCGTTAAACGCGATGGATAAAATCGTTTCCCTGGCTAAAAGAAGAGGGTTTATTTTCCCCGGCAGTGAGATCTACGGCGGTTTAGCAGGTTTTTGGGACTGGGGGCCACTGGGAGTTGAGCTTAAAAATAACATCAAGCGTGAGTGGTGGAAATCAATGGTTTATGAGAAAGACGACGTCGTTGGTCTTGACGCGGCTATTATTATGAATCCCGAAGTCTGGAAAGCCTCCGGCCACACCGAGGCTTTTACAGATCCCTTGGTGGAATGTAAAATATGTCATAAGCGCTTCCGTGCTGATCACAAAGATAAATTAGAAGAACACGAGAAAGAACACGACAAGAAAGTTGAGTGGACAAAGGCCAAAACATTTAATCTTTTAACTGAGGTCTACTTGGGAGTGATCGAACCGAAACAAAAGACCTATTTAAGGGGCGAAATCACCCAGGGAGTATTTGTGAACTTTCAAAATGTTCTGGCTTCTAGCCGTATTAAAATCCCTTTTGGGATTGCTCAGATTGGTAAAGCTTTCAGAAACGAAATTACTCCGGGCAATTTTACTTACAGGAGCCGTGAATTTGAGCAGATGGAACTTGAGTTTTTCATTAAACCGGATGAGAAAGAAGGCAAGAAAGTTTTTGAAAATTGGAAAAAAGAAAGGCTCGCCTGGTACGTATCTTTAGGGATGACCAAAGATAAATTGAGGTTTAGGGAGCACGCTCCCGACGAGCGCGCTCACTACGCTAAGTTTGCCCAGGATATTGAATACGAAGCGCCGTTTGGTTGGAGTGAGTTTGAGGGGATTCACCACCGAGGGGACTGGGACCTGGGAAGGCATAAATTAATATACAAAGATGAGGAGACGGGGGAGGAATATACGCCGTGGGTAATTGAGACTTCAGGTGGAGTTGACCGCACGGCCTTATTTTTCTTGCTTGACGCTTACCATGAGGATACGGATAGAATTGTTCTGAAATTACACCCTAAACTGGCTCCTTATAAAGTTGCGGTTTTCCCGCTTTTGGCTAATAAGCCGGAGTTGGTGAAAAAGGCGAGGGGGATCTTCGACCAGCTCAGATTCTCGTTTCACTCGACCTGGGATGAACGAGGGAACATTGGTAAGCGCTACTTTAGCCAGGATGAGATCGGTACACCCTGGTGCATTACAGTTGACTTTGAGACTTTGGAAAATGACACTGTCACCATCCGTGATCGCGATACCATGAAGCAAGAAAGGGTGGCAGTTGACAAGGTTTCTGATTATCTTCAGAATAAATTACAGTGAAGAAGTGGATGATTCCAGTGGGAATTTTTGTTTTAGGGGCACTTGTTTTTGCCGGTGTTTATTTTTTTGTCATTAGGCCAAACAAAAATGTTTCTCTTGAAGATGAGGATGCCAAAGTCCCTCCCATCCCCCTGGAAATGCGCCCGGTGGCTTCTCTGACTCCCAGTATTGATGGTCATTGGCTCAAGTTGGTTATTGAGGGCATTAAGATTGAAGCTTACTCTATGGATTATGAACTTTTGTATAAAGTGGGCGACGGCCGCACTCAAGGCGTGCCCGGGACGATTCAATTGAAGGGCGAGAAGTCTCTGGAGAGGGATTTGCTTTTGGGAAGTGAGTCCTCCGGTAAGTTTCGGTATGATGAGGGGGTTGAAACGGGAACTTTGACACTGCGTTTCAGAAATGATAAAGGCAAGCTGGTTGGTAAGCTTTCAACCGATTGGCACCTTGTGACCGACACCGATGAGCTCACAAGTGTTGATAACAAGTTTACTTATAATTTGACTAAGGCCTCAAAAGGAACCTGGTTTGTGGTGATGGAAACTTTTGGGTTACCAGATGAGGCTCCAGGAACACTAACAATGGGTCCGTATGGAGTGTTTGCCTCGGAAGAAGGATCCTTTGCCGGTACAGCCAGTAATATGACTCACTTCTGGTCTGGCTCAGCCTGGAAAGAAATCTCAAGTAGCAAATCTTCGGACGTAGGCATATTTATCCAAGTAGCTTCAGAGTAATCTCATACACTCCGGGAGTGTAAGTTAGCGTTCAATGATGAGGTGCTCTATCCTTTTTAACTCTTTTTGATGGTTCGCGTGGTTAATCAGGAAGTTCAAGTAATCTTTGGAATCTTTAAATAATGAAAGAATGCTTTCTTGTTTGCATATTTTTCCGGAGATTCCTAAGTACTCGGGTAGTGAGGACCAGGGATATTTAATCAGATCTTTTATATCTTTGATAATATTTGAAGAATACGGATTCAAATGGATGTATCGACTAAGGTGTAGTAGTTGTTCTTCGCTTTCTACTTTCACTGCTTTAAATGAGCCCTGCAAAAGAGGGCCAATTCGTTCGTGTTTAGTGTTAAAGTAACGTGAATAACTGACTTGGAATTTCCTCATGAAGTTTGAAATACCGTTGTTTACATTTTGTTTGAGAAGGAAGTGAAAATGATTGGGCATGAGACAAAAGCAAATGATGTCGACAAGCTTTTTTTGTTTGAGCGTTTCTCGAAGGAGTTTCTGGCGATTATCCCTAGCCAGGAGGAATAACTGAGAATATCTAACTGGTGGCTCAATTGAAAGATAAAACTTTATAGTTTCAAGGACTCTTTGGTAATCACGTTTATTGGTAAAGATTGTGCGTTTATTTACTCCTCGATTGTAAATGTGATAGAGACACTCATTTGCCAATACTAGACGCCTTCTGGGCATTACTTATCTTAACA
>MGGO01000005.1:2761-19923 GCA_001792465.1 Candidatus Woesebacteria bacterium RIFCSPHIGHO2_01_FULL_44_10 | reverse complement strand
GTGGCTATTCCCAAAAAATTTATTCAGAAGTTAGGCAACAGACCAATTATGGCCAAGTGGTACGAGAATTGTTTGGTTTTGGTGTCGAATGAGGGCTGGAAGGAACTTTTAAAAAGAATTGGCAGTAGCCAGAAACTGATGATTGCGCCGGTGAGGGATATTGACCGTTTTGTTTCCGGTTCTGCCTTTGAGTTGGAGGCAGACATCCAGGGAAGGGTTATTATTCCCGATATCCTGTCAAAATTTGCGGGATTGGGTGAAGAAGTGGTTTTTCTGGGGCTTGGCGACCGGGTTGAAGTTTGGAATAGGGAGACTTGGGAGGCCAAAGAGACAAAAATCATGGATGAGGCCAAAGCGGCTCTGGAAGAAATCGCAAAAAATGAGTGAGCATACAAGTGTACTTTTGTCGGAGGCCATAGAGGCTTTGCACATTAATAAGGGCGGCAAATATATTGATGCAACGGTGGGAGCAGCGGGCCATACTGCGGCAATTCTGAAAGCAGGTGGAGTTGTTTTAGGGATTGATGATGATCCAATAATGCTGGCACTTGCCAAGAAAAAGTTGTCTGGTGAAACCAGGTACCGGCTGGTACCTGGAAATTTTAGGAACCTGAAAACAATTGCTCAGGGTCAAGGCTTTGACCGAGTCGACGGGATTTTATTTGACTTGGGAATCTCAACCATTCATTACGCCGATGAACGGGGGTTTTCTTTCTCCGAAAGCGCTTCGCTTTTGGATATGAGGTTAAACCCTCAAACTCAAGCGGTGACGGCGGCGGATTTAGTCAATAGTTTGCCTGAGAGTCAATTGGCGGTTCTTTTTGAAGATGTCATGACTTTTAAACCGGCTAGACGGCTGGCAAACAAAATCGTTAAAGCCAGGAGCGAGAAAAAGATCAAAACGGTTGGTGATTTTTTGGAAATTGTCGGGGAGGGAAGAAAGCCAATGATGGCCCTAAGAATGGCGGTTAATTCGGAAGTGGAGAACCTTAAAGCCGCGCTGCCGCAGGCGCTTTCGCTTTTGAAAACTGGTGGAAGACTGGTAGTTATTAGCTTTCACTCTGGAGAAGACAGAATAGTGAAAGAGTTTTTTGGACGCTTTGGCAGGCCTGCTCGGCCAGTTATTGCCAGCCAGGCTGAAGTAATCAAAAATCCAAGTGCCAGAAGCGCCAAAATGCGAGTTTTAATTAAAATATGACAAAGAAAATAATAATATTGGTGAGTTTGCTTGCCGTGGCAACAGTGATTCTTGCTATCGATTCTTCCGCGAAGGGTGCGGTTTTAGCAAGCCTGGAGAATGAAAGTGTAACCTTGGAAAAGGAAAACAGGCAGCTAAAAGATGATTTGGTTTCGGCAACGTCGCTTACTAATACCCAGAAAATTGCCGAGGAGGCGGGGCTAATTAAGCCTGAGAAAATCATTTACTTGAATATTTTGGAACCTGTGGCTTCTCTTCAATGAGAGGAAGAATAAAACTTCTGGGTTTTGCGTTTTTAATTTCATCGGCGGCGCTTATCGTCAGACTTTTTTTTTGGCAAATAATAAAGTCACAGGAACTAGCTAATTGGGCTCGACTTCAACAAACGTCTGGTAGACAGCTCCAAGCCCCCAGAGGCAACATTTTAGCCTCAGATGGAGGCTTTCTGGCCGCTACGACTCAAGGCTGGCTGGTGTATGCGAGTAAATCCGATGTGGTTAGTGATGCCAAGACACTAGCCAATAAACTTGCACCCTTTTTTGTTGATGACCCCTCCCTACTTTTGGCAGAAGTTGCCAGAGTTCAGGACTTACTTAGCGAAAATGGTTCAGTCTGGATACCGCTAAAACACAGAGTGGAAGATGAAACCAAAAGTACTATTGAAGCAATGAATCTTGCCGGAATTGGTTTTGAGCCCGAGGATTTAAGAAGTTACCCCGAGGCTTCGATTGCGGCGCAAGTTTTGGGCTTTGTGGGTAAGGACGATGAAGGTTTGGACAAGGGCTATTTTGGCGTGGAAGGTTATTATGACCTGGAGCTCTCCGGTAAAGAGGGCTTTTTGCAAAGGGAGTCAGACGCCAGAGGCATTCCCATTTTGTCAGGGACTTCAAGAGAAATCTCGGCAGTGGGTGGAGTGGATCTTTTGACTCACTTAGATAAAACTATTCAACTGATTGCCGAAAAAAAGCTCACAGACGGCATTGAAAAATATGGCGCTAAATCAGGTTGGGTAGTGGTTATGAACCCTAAGACCGGCGCAATTGTGGCCATGGCTGCCTGGCCCAGTTACGACCCGGCGGAATATTGGACTTTTGGCAATGATTATTTTAAAAATCCCGTCATTTCGGACAGTTTTGAGCCGGGAAGCATTTTCAAACCCTTGGTGATGGCCTCAGCTTTGGACGCTGGTGCCGTCGAGCCTGATACTAAATGTGATATTTGTGGGGGGCCGGCAAAGATCGACAAATATTCAATTGAAACCTGGAATAAGGAGTACCGGCCTGACTCGACTATGACAGACGTCATTGTTCATTCCGATAACGTGGGCATGGTCTTTGTCGGTAATCGCTTGGGCGCAGACCGTCTTTATGACTATTTGTCGAAATTTGGCATCGGGCAAATGACGGGCATTGATCTCCAGGGTGAGGCCAATCCCGGAATCAGAGAGAAAGGGACTTGGAATATTGTTGATTTGGCCACGGCCAGTTTTGGGCAGGGCATTGCGGTTACTCCGATCCAAATGATTAGAGCCATTGGGGTAATTGCCAATGACGGCGTGATTATGGAACCGCAAGTGGTGGATAAAATTGCGCTTGATGGTTGGCAAAGCGACATAAAGCCTTTAGCCGGTGAGCGTGTGATTTCCAAGAAAGCCGCGGATGAAATAACCGCCATGATGGTGCTGGCAGCCAGCGAAGGGGAGGCCAAATGGACGGCCATCGGCGGCTTCGGCGTGGCAGGCAAAACGGGGACGGCACAGATTCCGGTTAAGGGTCACTACGACGAAGACAAGACAATTGGTAGCTTTGTCGGCTTTGCTCCGGCAAATGACCCAAAGTTTGTAATGCTGGTTTCTTTGACCGAGCCTCAAAGCTCGCCTTGGGCCTCTGAAACTGCTGCCCCATTGTGGTTTTCCATTGCCAACGAACTTTTTGTATATCTTGGTATCCAACCTAAAAGTTGATTGTTATTGATATAATTTACAGGCGTTGGTTATGAAAAAAATTGTATGCGTTAGCTGTGAGCTATGATAATGAAAATTTTTGGGAGTGGTCCTGTAAAAATATTATTGTTGGGTCAATTTGATGGGCTAAAAGTTTTATCCAAAAAACTAAGTAATTTGTCAATAGTTGTGGTTTTTGATAAAAATATTGGAAATATAAAACACTTCGTTAAGGTTCAAGATAGGCCGTTTGGGTTAGTTCTTGATTTATCTGTGAATCATGGTCAAGTGTTTAGTTCCAGCACACGAAAAAGTGAAATTTTAAAAAAAACAGGATTAGACTTGCCAGTAGCTAAGAAAGACAAATCTTTTGTAGATTGGGTTAATTTTACATATGAATTACCTGCTTTTGAAATTGGTGCCAAGGTTGATGGCTTGGATGAAATTGTTACGAAAATGTTAACTTACTTTAATGGCAAAGAAGATTAGAATGACAGAAAGATCATACGCAGTAAGGGTAATCGGGACTGCAGAGGAGCCGGCGTGGCGAGCTAAACAATTTTTACGTGAAGAGAAAATTGTGTCAGAAAAATTGATTGGGGCAATCTTATTACCTGAAGTTCTGCCAGGGCTGTATATCAACCAGAATGGAAATGTGAGCTTTGTGGAATTTGAAAATAAGGGAGTGGTGGATCACACTGGCTATTCGGCTGAAGAAATGCGCTCTCATGGTTGTGGAATATCAGTCTTGCATATGTGTTTGGGAACTTTGTCAGATAATTATCAAAAAACATTTAAAAGTGTTGGCGCATTGGCTATTCATGCACTTTCACACCATCGAAATGACTTTGTCGTTAATGGGGTAGTGACGAGGGTTGGTACTCCGGTATTTAACTTGAAAACTGGTTGGTATCATGATGCTTTGGTTCATACTGCTATAGAAACAACGCAACTTGATGTTTTTAGGTTAGAAAATTTGCAGGGGATGGAAGAAATAGTCGTTATCGCAAATGGTTTAATCAACGATGGCAAATGCCCTTTGGTAATTTTGTCTGTAAAAAACAAGTTTTGGAGGTTGAAAAATGAGCCAGAATCAATGATGACCCATCTTGTAATCGTGAACGGGTTTAATTTTGATAACGACGGCAATCTCAAAGAAATAAGAGTTACGGATCCATTTGCACTTAATCAAGGTAAGAAACTAAATCAATGGGTGGAAGTTAACGAGAGAGTAAGGGAAGCATTTACAGGCAGAGCTATTTTTGTGGTGGGAGAAGATGAAAATTAATTCAGCAGTTCGTTGGTGGTTTGGGGGGAATTTTCCCGAGGCTCAAGTAAAACGGATTTCGGCTTATCGTCCGCACGGCTGGGGAAATCTGGTTAAAGACCGATATCGCACTTGGGTGGTGCATCCGTTGAGGCGGCGAGTAGCACGCTTCTGGGTTATTTTTTTACAGAAGTTTTTTGGCCTGAAAGTAATTGCTATTACGGGTAGCGCTGGCAAGACAACAACTAAAGAAATGGTCGCCTCGATTCTTAAACAAAAGGGAGAAACTGTCGCAAGTATTGCCAATATTGATCCGATCTATAATATTCCCACTTCAATTTTAAAGTGCACTCCGGCAACAAGATTTTTGGTTTTGGAAATGGGAGTGGAATTTCCCGGCGAGATGGACTTTTACCTCTGGTTAGTAAGGCCAGACATTGGTGTAATTCTTAATATTTACCCGACTCATCTGGAATTTTTTGGTTCGGTTAATGGAGTTTATCGTGAAAAAAGCAGGCTGGTCAAAAGTTTAAATAGAAGCTCCACGGCAGTTTTAAATGCAAAAGATAATTATCTAAAAAGGCTTGGGGATAAATTGGGCTGCAACGTTGTCTGGTTTGATGATGAAAATGATTCAGCTGCGGCTGCTGTAGGTCGAGTTTTGGGAGTTAAGGAGAACTTAATTAAAATAGGGCTGGTTAAATACCAAAATCCAGAACACAGAATGCGAGAGATCAGACACAAATCCGGGGCTTTGATAATTGACGATAGTTATAACAACAATCCCGAAGCGGCCAAAAGAGCGTTGAAGATTTTTACAGATATTTCTAGCACTAAAAAGAAAGTGGTAGTTTTTGGCGATATGCTTGAATTGGGAAAGTTTGAGGAAAAATATCATCGCGAACTAGGGAATATCCTGGCCCAAAACGGGCTTATATTTTTAATAGGCGTTGGCCCGGCATCTAGGGTGTTGATTAAAGAGGCGGCCAAAACAATGCCCAACAAAACAGCCTGGGTAGAAAAAAATCTTCAGGTGCTTGAATACCTGAAACCTTACCTTAAAAGTGGTTATGCAATTTTGATTAAGGGCTCAAGGTCCATTGGTTTGGATAAACTAGTTGAGCAAGTTGTAGTATAATACGTAATCAGCTTATGAATATGCCAAATGTACTGCCCTTGGCTTTAGGCCTGGTTATCTTTTCTTTTATCATCACTAGCGTTCTGGTTGTCCCCTTTATCAATCTTTTATATAAATTACGGATTACTCGGCGCAAAGAGGGAGTGGGCGGGAAAGAAAAATCACTTTTTGATCGTCTGCACGACAAAAAAGCGGGTACGCCAACTGGCGGCGGGATTCTTTTAATTACCATCGTGGTTTTGCTTTTTAGCTCGCTTTTGCCGCTGATTTCACATTTGGGTGTTTTTATTAACACTTCCTATGATTTAAAACCTGAACTTTTGGTGATTATGTTTACTTTTATTTCTTTTGGCCTTTTGGGCTTGACCGACGACTTGACTAAAATTTTCGGGAAGGGCAGAGCCGGTAATTTGGGGATGTGGATTGGTTTGTCTAGGGGAGTTAAATTTGGCCTTCAGGTGGTTTTGGGTTTGGCAGTGGGTTATCTGCTTTACCGAAACCTAGGTATTCATATCTTGCACATTCCCGTTTTTGAAGTCGTTGTTGATCTTGGCATCTGGTACATTCCTTTTGCCGCTTTTGTGATTGTCTTTTTTGCCAATGCTTTTAATTTTACTGACGGCTTAGATGGCTTGGCTTCCGGTCTTTTGATGATTTATCTTTTTTCCTACATCATCCTGGCAGCCAATATTCTGGATACTCCGCTTTTTATTTTCATCGCCCTTTGGCTGGGAACAATTCTGGCCTTTCTTTACTTTAACGTTTGGCCGGCCCGGATATTTCTGGGGGACGCGGGAGCGCTGTCGTTTGGCGCGATGATTGCGGTTATTGGTCTTCTGGTCGGCAACGTAGCCGCCCTTTTTATCATCGGCGGCATTTTTGTCATTGAAGCAGCCAGTTCTGCCATTCAGATTTTGGGGTGGCGCATTCTGAACCGGCCCATTTTTAAATTAGCTCCAATTCACCACACTTTTTTGGCTATCGGTTGGGAAGAGCCTAAAATTGTCATGCGCGCGTGGTTGGCAGGAATAATTTTGGCTTTGGTTGGCGACAATATGAAAGCGAGAAAAACCCAAGCCGATAAGGCGCTCTTTGGCTTGGTATTGGTTCTGACCCTACTGGGCATTTTGGCCGTGGCTGACGTTTCCGCGCCACAGGCCTTGGCAGTTTTTGGGGATAGTTTTTATTTTGCACGGCAACAGTTGGTTTGGGCGGGGTTGGGGCTGGTTGCCTTAATTGTTTCTTCAAACATTCACTACTCTTTTTGGAAAAGGCTTGCCTTACCGTTTTTTGCAGTTTCCGTAGCGCTTCTTATTATGGTCTTGCTGCCGGGTTTGGGCTCAAAGCTTTTGGGTGCCCGGCGCTGGTTGGTATTGGGTCCGATTAACTTTCAGCCGGCCGAGGTAATTAAGCTGTCGTTAGCGCTTTATTTGGCTAAAGTGGCAGATCAAGAAAAAAGAACCCTGGCGTACATAATTCCCATCGGCGTTGTCGCCGCACTAATTATGGCCCAGCCGGATTTGGGGACGACTTTAATAGTAAGTAGCATTGGTTTGGTGCAAATTTTCGTGGCCGGTGTGAGTCTGTTGCACTTGGCGGGAGCTGTAGCAGCAGGTGGCGTCATGAGCACCATTTTGGTTCTTTTTTCTGATTACAGGAGGCAAAGGCTTTTGACATTTTTGAAAAGTTCAACTGATCCCTTGGGTTCAAGCTATCACATTAGGCAAATATTAATCGCTTTAGGGTCAGGAGGCATTTTCGGTGTCGGTCTGGGGCAATCCAGGCAAAAATACCTTTTTTTACCTGAGGTGGCGACCGATTCGGTTTTTGCGGTTGTGGCCGAGGAAGTTGGCTTTATAGGGGCAACTGTCCTGATAATACTTTTAGCCGTGCTTACCATTAAGATAATCAAAATAGCCTTAGCTGCTCCGGACCGCTTTTCAGCCGTATTTACGGCCGGAGTCGCAGCTTGGATGGGAGGTCAGATATTTTTAAACATTGGCTCGATGGTGGCGTTGGTTCCTTTGACCGGTGTTCCACTCCCGTTTTTTTCCTATGGGGGTTCTTCTCTTTTGGCTATTCTTTTTACCATGGGAGTGGTGATCAATATCTCAAAGGCTAGAAAATGAAAAAAATTGTTTTGACAGGAGGGCATGCGGGAACGACCGCCCTGGCCGTGATTGAAGAGTTAGTAAGTCAAGGCGGCTCCGCCGGTGGGCGAGACAAGTGGGATATCTATTGGATAGGGCCAAAAAGAGCTTTTGAGGGGGCAAGGTTCAAGACCTTGGAAGCAAAAATTTTTCCCAAAATGGGCGTAGCTTTTCATCCGATTGTCGCCGGGAGACTGCAGAGGCGCTTTTCCATTCATACGATTCCTTCAATTATTAGGATTCCCTTTGGTTTTATCCACGCTTTAATCTTACTAATTCGCATTAAACCAAAAGTGGTATTGTCTTTTGGCGGGTTCGCCGCTTTTCCAGTAGTTGTAGTAGGCTCCATCTTGGGTATAAAGATAATTATTCACGAGCAGACAGTTGCCGTTGGTTTGGCCAACAAAGCCTCAGCCGTTTTTGCCGACAAAATTGCCTTAGCAAGGCAGGAAAGCAAAGAGTTTTTCCCGGTCAAAAAAACGGTGGTCGTGGGTAATCCGGTCATGGCCTCGGTGGTGAATGTAAAACACAAGGACCAGGTGGGTAACCCTCCGACACTATTGATTATGGGTGGCTCAAGGGGCTCAGAGCCGATAAATGTCGTGGTCACCGAAGCTTTACCTCAACTTCTCAGGAAGTACAATGTTATCCATCTTACTGGTGAGAAAGGATTTACCAGCTTCTCAGAAACAAAAAGAAAAAACTACCGGGTTTACGACTTTGTGGAACCATCCGCCATAGCTGAGCTTTACCGGCAAGCTGACGTTGTCGTGGCCAGAGCCGGAGCCAATACTGTTTCGGAGATTATGGTCGTTGGTCTTCCGGCGGTTTTAATTCCTATCCCTTGGGCGCGGTTTGACGAGCAGACAAAAAACGCCCAGGCTGCCGAGGTGGCTAAGATAGCGATTGTTTTGCCGCAAGAGATGCTAACTGGTGAAAGTCTTACGGCAAAAATTGCCGAAGTGTTTGGCAATTGGGAAAAAATGACAAAAAGCTATGACAGGACTTTAGCTAAAAAAGATGCCACTGCGGCAAAAGCTCTGGTAGAATTGCTGTAAATGAAGTATGTCTTTTTAGCTGCTCTCGTACTTGTCGTCTTGGTCGCTCCGTTTATTGTCTTGCCCAGAGTAGTGGTCATCAAAAAAATTGATTGTGAAAGTCAATTCGGACCGTGTTCCGACATTGTTGAAAACGCTGTTGAGTCGGCTCTTGGAAAAAACCTGAGAGATGCGCGAAAGACATTAAAAAACTCACTTTCCGCACATGATAAAGTAAGCGATTTTTCAGTTACTTTTAACTTACCCGACAATTTGGAAGTTTTTGTGGTTGAGAGAAAGGCTTACGCCGCCGTGGTTAGCAAAGGCGAGCAAATCTATACCTTGATTGATGAGGACGGAGAGGTAGTTGGTACAAGCCAAGATACTCAGCTGCCGATTATTGTTTTGGAAGACGAAGTGTCGGCGGCGGATCTTTCCTTTGCCGCTGCTATCACTAATGCGATTTACAATTTATATCAAACACGGTTTGGTAGGCTGACAAACGATGCCATTGAATTTGAAATAAAAGATGGTATTAAGGCCATTTTCCCCAGGGAAGGTGATGTTGAAGTTTTAGTTGGGTCCCTGCAGCTAATTTTGGCTAAGGTAGAAAGTGAGGTTCCCATTCATAGTGTAGATCTTCGCTACAAAAACCCCGTGGTGAAGTAGGGATATGAAAACTTCTTGAGATTTTATAGAATGAGTGTAAGATACACTTAACTAGTTATGGCCAGTAAAACCAGAATTATTGCGGCAATTGATTTGGGTTCAAGTAAAATTGCGACCCTCATTGCCCAGGTAAATGTTGACGCAACAACTTTCGAAACTTCGGTAAATATTGTCGGAGCGGCAACTTCAAACTCAAAGGGAGTGCGTAAAGGTCAGATCGTGAATATCGAGGAAGCCGTTGAAGCGACGATTGTTTCGGTTGAAGCGGCTGAAAGAATGGCCGGTTATAACTTGACTGAGGCCTACGTTTCAGTGGGGGGTGGGCATATTGCATCTCAGAATTCTACTGGAGTTGTCGCGGTTTCTGATCCTGACGGTGAAATTTCGGCAAGCGACGTGGAAAGGGTGATCGATGCGGCCCGCGCCATCAGTCACCCGGGCTCAAGGGAGATAATTCACATCCTGCCACGGGAATTTGTGGTTGACGGTGAATCTGGTGTGCGTGATCCTACCGGGATGACGGGAGTCAGGCTTGAAGTGGAATCTCACCTAATTACGGCCAGCACGGCGGCTCTCAAAAACCTTGCCCGGTGTATAAACGAAGTCGGAGTTGATATTACTGAAATGGTTTTTTCGGGTCTGGCCGCAAGTGAAGCGGTTCTTTCTTCGACCGAAAAAGAATTGGGGTGTGTTTTGGTGGATGTTGGTTCTGGGACTACTTCCGTAGCTGCTTTTGTAGATGGCAGTCTGTCCTACTCGGGGACAATCCCGATTGGCGCCAGGAATGTGACCAATGATTTGGCGATCGGCTTGAGGGTTTCTCTAGACTCGGCAGAAAAAATTAAGCTAGCTCTTTCAAATGAAGAAGTTTGGGTAAATAAAGAGGATCAAGTTGATATTGCCAGCTTTGGGGTCAATGAAGAAAAGCGGGTTTCCAAAAGAACTTTGCGCGAAGGGATAATCAGGCCAAGATTAAATGAAATTTTTTCCATGGTTAGACTGGACCTTGAAAGAGCGGGTCTAGCCAACAGAATTCCTTCAGGGGCGATTATTACCGGTGGCGGGGCTATGACCGTTGGAGCCGTAGATTCGGCCAAAAGAATGTTGTCCTTGCCGGTGCGGATTGGTAAGCCCAAGGGGGTGGGTGGTTTAATTGATGACATTATCGATCCGGCTTTTGCCACGAGTGTGGGACTTATTCTTTACGGCGCCAAAAAGGGCGGTGGTGAGATCTCAAGTTCTGGTTTTGGTAAGAAAATTAAGCTTCCCGGGAAAGGCACGATTGGTAAATTAATTGAGACAATTCGTGATCTTCTGCCCTGATTTACCCCGCCTTTGGCGCGGGCTTGTAATTTCGCTCTGTCCACGCTAGAATCTGCTCACAAACTATGGCATTAGTAAAACCAGACTCCGCAAGATTAGCCAAAATTAGAGTGATTGGCGTGGGCGGTGGTGGCAACAACGCTGTCGCCTCGATGGTTGAAAATGGTACTATCCAAGGTGTTGAGTTTATTGTTGTTAATACGGATGCCCAAGTTCTTCTGGCAAACCCCACTCCGACAAAATTGCAGATTGGTGAAAAACTGACCAAAGGGTTAGGTGTTGGTGGGGACCCTGAGATCGGTCGGCAAGCAGCTGAAGAATCTCTTGAGAAGATAAAAGAGCTTTTGATCGATTCTGACATGGTTTTTGTAACGGCAGGCATTGGCGGTGGGACAGGTACGGGTGCCTCACCGGTAATTGCTCAGGCAGCTAAAGAATCGGGCGCTTTGACTGTGGGGGTGGTTACCAAACCGTTTTCTTTCGAAGGCACGCGGCGCATGATTGTGGCTGAGGAAGGAATCGAAAAGTTAAGGGAACAAGTTGATACTCTCATTGTGGTTCCGAATCAAAGACTGATGGATGTGATTGATAAGAAAATGACGCTTCTGGAAGCTTTCAAAGTTGCAGACAGTGTTTTGGGCCAAGCGGTGGGGGGCATAGCCGACATTATTACTCTTCCGGGACTGGTTAACGTTGACTTTGCTGACGTTAAGACCATTATGAAAGACGCGGGGACGGCGCTTCTTGGAATTGGTACCGGAGTTGGGGAAAATAGAGCCCAAATGGCGGCTCGTGCGGCGGTTTCCTCGCCACTTCTTGATCTTTCGATTGAGGGTGCCAGGGGAGTTTTAATCAATATCATGGGCGGACACGACCTGACCATGTTTGAGGTGGATGAGGCTGCCCGCGTGATCAGCAAAGCCGCCGATACTGACGCAAATATTATTTTTGGAGCGATCATCAATGAGAAAATGAGTGACCAGATCCAGATTACGGTGGTGGCAACCGGCTTTGATGAAACTCAGTCACGGATTGCCCAGATTGCCCGTGAAGAACGCGTCGCTCCAATCCAGGGGATAGTCAGTCAAGCAGTAGTCAGCGATGGCTCTGGTGACGACACAAGTAGCATTCAGGAACCGGATTCTCAAATCGAAGAGCCAATGGATGAATTTGGGGAAGAAGAAAGAAAAGATGAATTTGGAGAAAAATTCGAAATCCCCGCTTTCCTCCGCAAGGTCCACTAAGGATTTCTTAGAGGTTTGATTTTTTCATCTCCGTCAATTTCTTTGCGGAGTTTGATCATTTCGACTACTCCATCAATGGCTGCATTAACCAAATCATCAACTGGGTGATCGGTGTGTGTGTGTGTGTGTGCCTCTGTCTTCAGCTATCTGCAGGTTTCTTCTCCAAAGTTTTTCGGTAAAACTCATAAGTATATTATAGGCTAGATGTTTTTTCGTGGTCAATAGCAGGCTGAAAATGGTGTAAAGTTGAATTATGCGGGTGGAAGTGGACCAGAGCGGTAGGAATGACCAAACCAACAAGAAAACCGTGTTAGCTTTGGCCAATGGGATTGGATTCTCCATTGCAATTTCCGCCAGGGAAAAACGTAAAGTTGCGGCTGCTTTAAAGTTGCGTAAATCGGACTGGAGCACTGCACTTACCAATATTTTTGTCTTTTCAACTTTACTTTATCTTCTTCTCAAAGAGCGCATCGGCAAAATCACTGAAGCTATTGTTGATGTAGAATATCCAGGCAAAGAGACTATTATTAAGGACAGAGTGATGCTTATTTGTCGCAAACATGGCATTGCCGTTCAGAAAGATCAATTTGTTTTTAAACATGTGGGCAAGAAATCATTGGCACACAAACTAGCTTATCGGGTATACAAAGGGATTATAAAACCCGGCAAGACAATTTCTGCTGAAGAAGTTCTTGCAGAATTTGGAAAATGAAAGCGGCGGAGCCTCTTAAAAGAGTTATGCTTGGTTCAGCATCGGGTTGGTTACCGATGGGTGGCCAAGCCATCCGCCAAAAGCATTATACCAGGTTTGTCAAAGGGATTGCAAGCGTGTAAAATAGCAAGAGTATGGCCAAAAGTTTTTTCGATTCTGTTGATACAAAAGTAGATTTTCCAAAGATGGAAGAGAATATTTTGGCTTATTGGCAAAAAAACAAAATCTTTGAAAAATCGGTTGAAAGCAGGCCAAAAAATAAAACCTGGACTTTTTTGGACGGTCCGCCATTTATCACCGGCTTACCTCATTACGGAAACTTGCTTTCTTCAATTCCCAAAGACATTTTCCCCAGGTTTTGGACGATGAAGGGGTACCGTGTCCAGCGCGTTTGGGGGTGGGACGGCCACGGACTCCCGGCCGAAAATAAGGTTGAAAAGAAATTGGGGCTTAAGCGCAAAAAAGATATTGAAGAAAAAGTGGGAGTGAAAAAGTTTATTGAAGAATGCTTCGCTTACGTCAATCAGGTCTCAGGGGAGTGGGAGTGGTATGTCAATCACGTCGGGCGGTGGGTGGATTTTAAAAACGCTTATCGAACTTGGGATAAAGACTACATGGAAACCGTGATGTGGGTTTTCAAGCAAATCTACGACAAAGGCGATATCTATAAGGGGCTGCGAGTCTCCCTTTACTGCCCGCACTGCAGTACCCCAATTGCCAACTTCGAAGTGGCTATGGATGCCGATAATTATAAAGAGGTAACGGAGCCTGCAACGACTTATAAATATCAGCTGGAAGGTGAAAAAGACACTTACCTTTTGGCTTGGTCGACAACGCCTTGGAATAAGATTGCCACCCCAGCGCTGGCTGTCAATCCGAAATTAACCTACGTCAAGGTTAAACAGGGGGAGCAGTACTATGTTTTAGCCAAGAAAACGCTAAAGATGCTATCCGAGCAACCGAAATATCAAGTGGTTGATGAGTTTAAAGGGGAGACATTGGTAGGTAAAAAATTTGTTCCGCATTATGATTACTATCGAGACAAGGCGGAAAAAGGTCAAAAGCTTTTTGAAATCGTCGCCGGAGATTTTGTCACCGGTGATGAAGGAACGGGTGTGGTCACAATTGCCGTTTATGGTGAGGATGACCTTGGAGTGATGGAAGCTCAAAACATTTTCATGGAAATGCACGTTAACGACGAGGGGTATGTCGAACCCGATGTACCTAAATTTGGCGGCAAATTTTACCTGGACGTTAACGAAGAAGTTGATGCTGATTTGGCAAGCCGCGGCCTAATTTACAAAAAAGAATCATTAACTCACAGCATTCCCCATTGTTGGCGCTGCGGGACACGGCTTTTTCATAATCCTCAAAACGCCTGGTATGTTGATATCCAAAAGTTAAAACCACAAATGAAGAAAACCAACGAAAAAGTAAACTGGTATCCGGATCATTTTAAATACGGCAGGTTTTTAAAAAGTATGGAGGCGGCGCCGGATTGGTGTATTTCCAGGAGCCGGTATTGGGGATCACCGGTGCCGGTTTGGGAATGTCAAGCTTGCGATACTCGCTTTGTCCCCGGGTCAATTAAAGAGCTTGAGCAAGCCTCTGGGCAAAAGATAAACAATCTTCATAAACCGGAAATTGACGAAGTGATTGTCAAATGTGCCAACTGTGGGGGAGACGCTAAGCGAGTACCTGAGGTTTTGGATAGCTGGGTTGAAGCTGGCAGCGCTTCTTTTGCCGAACGCCACTACCCCTTCGACTCCGCTCAGGGTAAACCTTTCGAGGGTGAAGTAAAACTAGCCGACTTTTTTCCTCCAGACTTTATCGTAGAGTACACAGGCCAAATTCGCGCCTGGTTCTATGTCCTGCATGTAATTGCCAATGCGCTTAACAAGTCTCACGCTTTTAAAAATGTCGTCGTCACCGGTGTTATTTTGGGTAAGGATGGCCGCAAGATGAGCAAAAATTATGGTAATTACCCTGACCCCAAAGAAATGATTTCAACCTATGGCGGTGACGCTCTACGACTTTATTTAATGAGTAGCCCGGTGATGAAAGGAGACGATATCAAAATTTCCGCCGATGAGTATAGGCAGCAAGTGAAGGGGACACTTTTGATTCTCTGGAATAGTTATAACTTTTTTGTAACGTATACTAATTTGGTTGCTTGGCGACCAAAAAATTCGAAGCACGAAATCCGAAATTCGAATAACGTCTTAGACCGATGGATTGTTGCTAAGTTAAATCAACTTACCGGGGATTTGACAAACGCGCTTGAAAATTACGACACGGTTTTGGGGGTGAGTCTTATTAATGACTTTGTTGGAGAGTTTTCGCGGTGGTACATTCGCCGCAGTCGTGAGCGAGCAACCAACCAAGATTTTCTTGAGACTTGCCATCACGTTTTGGTTACAGTTTGTAAACTTGCCGCTCCGTTTATTCCGTTTGTGACTGAGGAAATATATAGGAATTTGACTAAAGAAGAATCGGTACATCTGGCCTCGTGGCCGAAGCCGAAGATATTAAGAGCAGATGACATCAAGATATTAAGTGAAATGCAGAAAGTAAGACAGGTTGCGGAAAAGGCACATGCGATTAGAAAAGAAGCCAAGATTCCCTTAAAACTTCCACTCAACTCGTTGGCAACCTCGTATTCTTTCTCTTCCGCATTAGAAGTTATAGTAAAGGATGAGGTTAATGTTAAGGATATTGTTAAAGGTAAGACATTGGCGGAATTGGACCTGAAAATAACACCTGAATTAAAAGCAGAAGGCCAGGCCAGGGAAATTGCTCGCGCCATTCAGGAAGAAAGAAAGAAATTGGGAACGAGTCTAACCGATTTGGTTAATGTGTCGCTGCCTTCCTGGCCAACGGAGTTTGAAGAGGAAATCAAAAAAAGAGCTCTGGTCAAAAGTATCAAAAAGGGAAAATTCAAAGTTGAAAAAACTAATTAGCGATCCTCTCCTGGTCTTTGGAATAGCGTTTCTGATTGTTTTTGGCGCGATTATTCTTCGTTCGGTAGCAAGTGATTTTTTCCCGGTTTATTGGGTTTATCTAGTACTGGCAATTCTTTCTTTTATTTTTTTTGCCAAGCTTGATTTTTCTATAGTTAATGCTTTTACTAAGCACTTGTATGTTTTTAGCATTATCTTTTTAATTTTGCCGCTTGCCATTGGTGAGGTAACCCGGGGCGCTATTCGCTGGATTCCCATTGGTGCTTTAACTATTCAACCGGCTGAAATCGTCAGACCGTTTCTGCTGCTTTTCTGGGCAAATCAGCTAAATGGCTTTGAGTTCAAATTGGCGAGGATTATGAAACTACTTGTTCTACTTTTACTACCTGTATTACTTATTCTTGCTCAGCCGTCTCTTGGGGTGGCGATACTGACTTTCATGGGTTTTGTGGGCGTTTTCCTGGCAACCGGCGTTGACAGAAAACTTTACTTGATTTTAATTTTTGCGGCCATCTTGGCTATTCCAGTAGGTTGGTTTGCCTTGGCCCCATATCAGCGGGAGCGCATTACGACTTTTATTTCACCGCAGAGTGATCCGTCTGGAGCGGGCTATAATGCGATCCAGGCAATGATCGCAGTTGGTTCTGGAAAGATGACGGGTCGAGGGATAGGTGAAGGGGTGCAAACCCAGCTTTACTTTCTGCCGGAACGGCACAACGATTTTATTTTTGCATCAATTGCGGAAGAGCTGGGATTTTTGGGAGCGGGACTGGTCTTGGTAGGATCTTTTTTTGTGCTTTGGAGAATTACTTCGGCGGTTGATAACCCTAAAAATCCGGTGGCCAGGGCCTTTTTGTCCGGAGTATTTTTGACTCTTTTTACTCAAACCGTGGTGCATATTGGGATGAATATGGGTCTTGTGCCCATTACCGGTGTACCTTTGCCTTTAGTTTCCGCCGGTGGTTCGTCCCTACTTGCCACCATGACCATGCTGGGCATGGTACTTTCGGCAAGAAAATAAACGTAGACGGCAATTGAAATTGTGTGCTATCATTAAAACATGAGCAAACCAGCTGATTTCAAAGACTTGATTTTCGCTCTGAAGAAGGCCGGCTTCCCTACCAAAGGAGACGTCAAACAGATTGTTTCCGATGAATTTCATGAAGAAATAACAAAATTCTATGCCGGACGAATTAAACCGGAGTTTGACCAGGTAAATAAAAGGCTGGATCGAGTAGATAAAAGATTGGTTAGAGTAGAAGTCAGATTGAATGGCGTCGAGGGAGAAGTTAGGGGGTTGAAAGAAGAATTATCAGATACGCCTTCGCGCGGTCAGTTTAATGATCTTAAAGCCCGTGTTAATCACTATCACCCCGCCAATTGACATTTTGCCCCAGGAATTGATAAAATCGTATGGTCGTGAAATACGCAGTCATTAAACTACAAGGGAGCCAATACAAAGTTGCTGAGAAAGAGGAGATTTTGGTTGGCAAATTGGGGGATGCCAAACCCGAAGCTGATG
>MGGO01000005.1:1010-2745 GCA_001792465.1 Candidatus Woesebacteria bacterium RIFCSPHIGHO2_01_FULL_44_10 | reverse complement strand
TGGTGATAGCGTTAAGGTTGGTAAACCGAAAGTGCGGGGGGCTAAAGTGACTTTTAAGGTTTTGGGGGATGAAAAAGGAGAAAAGCTGCACGTTCGAACCTACAAAGCCAAAAGCCGTTACCGCCGGCACATCGGTTTTCGCCCTCAATACACTAAACTTCTAGTACAGAAGATAACTTACTGATCCGCTTGACAAGCGTGAAAATATCTTCTATATTAATCCTGAGCGACTGAAAGGAGTCGAAGGATGGCTCACAAGAAAGCTGCAGGAAAATTAAATATTCAAACTCGTACACACGGTAAGCACCTTGGTGTAAAAGTGGCCGATGGCCAGAGTGTGATTGCTGGAGCAAACCTGGTGCATCAGCGAGGAACCAGGTTTCATGCCGGGGAAAACGTAAAAGTTGGGCGTGATTTTACATTGACAGCATTAAAAGCGGGAGTTGTTGAATTCGGTCAGAAATTGGGAAGAAAAACAATTTCTGTTTACGCAAATGGCTGAAGAAGTAATTCAAATACCGGTTAGTGACCTGCAAGCCAATCCCTTGCAGCCCCGTGGCGTAATTACTCCGGAATCACTCGTTGACCTGGTTGATTCGATCAAAGAGCACGGTGTTTTAGAGCCATTGGTGGTCGCCAAGACTCCGGCCGGTTACCAAATCATTGCCGGTGAACGCCGCTGGAGAGCCAGCAAGCTGGCAGGTCTTTCCCACGTACCGGCCATTATTCGTGAAACCTCACCTAAGGGCATGCTTGAAATGGCTCTGGTGGAAAACGTTCAGCGGGTGGACTTAAATCCTCTTGACCGGGCCAAAGGCTTTGAACGCTTGATGAATGAGTTTGGGCTGACCACAAGCGAGATTGCGGTGAGAATCGGCAAGTCGGTGGCGTATGTCAGTAACACCATGCGCCTTTTGACCCTGCCCGATGCCCTCAAAGATGGCCTTCTTTCCGGGCTAATTACCGAGGGCCACGCCCGAGCGCTTTCCTCAATTGACGATACCTCTTTGATGATTGAGGCCTACAAGATAATTTTGCGCGAGTCGGGTTCGGTCAGGCGGGCGGAAGAGTTGGCCCGTAGGATGAAAGCTAAAGCCCAGCAACCGGTTAGTCCATACACTCGTGTTGACCAGACGAGAATTGTTTCTGACGAAATTGATCGAATGCAGGATGAATTGATTACGGCTCTGGCAGCCAAAGAAGAAACCAATGGTCGGTACAAAACTTTAGTCAAGCTTACCCGGTCAAGGAGAGAAACAAGAGTAACATTGATTTTTAAAGGTGATCCTGAAGAGACGGAAGCGAGACTTCAAAGAGTGTACAAAGGAATCGTCAGTAACTGATGGCGTGAACCACTCCGACTTTTTGCGGTGGCCAATAAACAAACCAAGCCCGACCGGTAATTTTATCTTTTGTAATGAAGCCCCAAGCTCGTGAATCATATGAATTTTTGCGATTGTCACCAGCTACAAAGTAGGAGTCAGTGGGAACGGTAACCGTCTTGCCTCCGGCGACAAATTGCCCCTCAGATGTCGTGAGACCGGTTGGAAGATATGTTTCGGCTAAAGACTCATTATTAATATAGATTTTTCCGTCCCTGACGGCAAGTTGATCACCCGGCAGGCCAATGATTCTTTTAATAAACTCGTCTTTATAATCGGGCGGGGCTTTGAAAACAATAACGTCACCGCGCTGAGGTTCATTAAAGCGATACGATACTTTATCGGTCAGTAAA
>MGGO01000005.1:0-986 GCA_001792465.1 Candidatus Woesebacteria bacterium RIFCSPHIGHO2_01_FULL_44_10 | reverse complement strand
GTCAGTAAAAATTCACCATTTAAGAAGTTGGGGGCCATGGACTCACCTTTGATTTTGTGTGGCTGTAGAATCAAAAGGTAAACAAACAGGAAAATGGCAACCGCGAAAACAATCACCTGCAAAGTGTCCAAAAAAAACGCGCCCAAACGCTTAAACATAATTTACATTATATGGACTATTTGAGGGTTGACACAATAAGGAGTTTTAGCATATTTTCTAATTTGTGGGGATTCACAAAGATATGGATATTGAAAGCGCTCGGACTTTTGAGACAGGTATTATTCTTTTGCCTGAAGATAAATGTAAGCTTGGTTTAGATGCCCTTATCTGGGATCTTAAGAAGCGTTTTCCAGATCTGGATTATAGTTTAGTGCCAGTACTCAAAAGTGGTTTGGGTGTGGGCAAACTTTTATCTGACGCTACTGGTGTGCCCATTAATCCAATGCAGATGTCCTATTACCCTGAAAGCAGCGTACGTCTTGAAAAGCCAGTTTGTCTTATGAAACCAGATGTCACGGGTTTGTATTTAAATCGAGCTAAACCCCAAAAACTAATTTTTACTGAAGGGTTAATTGACACAACGGGGACACTTCAAGAAGCAGTAAAAATTGTTAAAAGTGATGTAGATGAGTTGGGCAGACTGTGGGGAACCAAGTTGCCTTATCCGGAATTTTATATTTACGCTTTTGCAAGCAAAAACCTTAGCCTTGATGACTTGCCCCCAGCAAGTGTTGCTTTTTATTCTCACAAAGATGTTTGGATCTGGGGCGCCTGTGGAATAGACGATGAGAAAGACCTGGGCCGTGATGAGCCGAACTTAAAAGGTAAGTTGTCGCCGTTTGCGAGAGTTCTTCCCGAAAGGCCATACTTTGCCCCTTCGTGGTTAACAATCCAATATTCTCGATTACCAGCTTCAGAAGTGATAAAATAGCCCCAAGGTCGTGTAGCTCAGTTGGCTAGAGCGCTACATTCACATTGTAGAAGTC
>MGGO01000004.1 GCA_001792465.1 Candidatus Woesebacteria bacterium RIFCSPHIGHO2_01_FULL_44_10 | reverse complement strand
ACTTTAATCGCTCTTTGCCCAGAGTGAGCCGCTTGCTGCACCAGAATCGCATCGTCAAAGCCAAAGCCCAGCCATTTGCCTAGCACGGGAACTGAGGATAGTGCACGCATGCCTTCAAGGCTCATGTCTGCAAGTTTGCCTGAAGTGTTTAGATAAAAACCAACTCTAGTTGTTTTACCTTGGGTAAAGTTGTCATATGCTCGCTTCAAAAGCACTCCCGATGCCCCCAGGGCAACATATGGGGAAGAAATTAAAGTAATTACAACAGCAACGGCGACGGCTATGGGAGAAAGCTTTTTTAAGCCGATTTTGGGAAGTTTTGGGATCTTAAATTCAGGTACTCGAATACTGATGACAAAATCTTTCTTGGTGCTCTGCACCGGCATTTCCACTTCAGGATGGATTTGTGTTTTCCAGTTTTTTGAAAACCAAACCAGGGTGTCTTTGAGGTGTTTTTCATTCAAAGTCCGGTCAGCGATAACGACTTCATTTTTATCAAAGCCGTAAGAAAAGGCGGCTTTTACCACCTGGCGCACAGCATCTCCGACAAAAATCGGGTAAATTTCTTCATCTGTAACTGGAATAACGAGCGTTCTCCCGCTGATTGCTTTTGAAATTAATCTGGCCGTTGGCCAAGGCATGGCCGTTTCCATCCGTGGCCCAAACACCTCTCCGAGATAAACTATCTGAACTGGAAAATCTTTCTCCAAAACTCTTTCTTTTACACTCTTAACTATTTCCTCAGATAAGCTTGCCTGAACAAACGGCAACAACACAAAAAACTTCGGAGCAAACTTTTTGGCAAGCGCCGTCGCCAGAGCCAGTCCCGCAAGTGAAGGCGTCGCCGAAAAACCGCTCATGAAAAAAAGATAATCACAGATTTCGGGGTACGCTGCGGTTAGTGAAAAGACTTTCAGAAACTCGTTATCTTTTAAAGGGTAAAGCGCTTTTACCCATTGATCCGGCTGGTTTGAATAAACAAAAACCACGCAGTTTTCAGCTAAAAGCAACTCCGCCAAATTGTAGCCCACGAAGTTAGCATCTGATATCAAAAACACAACCGGTTTGCCTCCAAAATTATCCCCATCCATGGTCCGTATCAAAAGTTTAACACATGGTGCTTGAGTTTTTTCGGACTGAGAAAAAGAAAGTAAACCAAGACTTTTCCACTAACGGATAGTCTAAGACGTGGAAGCCCGGTCCTTTAACGTGGAAGAATCAATTGCTAAGTTAACCAACGAATCCGCAATTTTATTTTTACTGCGGGGGACGTGGACATAACTTACGCTACCGATTTTATTTTCAAATCTTTTTATTTGACCAGCAAGCTTCTTTAAGTTTTCATTTCTAATTTTGTAAACGCCGGTTAATTGCCTTGTTACCAATTCTGAGTCTAGGTAAAAAATGGCGGGTTCGCGTTGACCTAACCATTTCAGTGCTTCAAGCACCGCTTGATACTCGGCGATGTTGTTCGTAGTTTTACCAATATATTTTGAAAACCGTTTTAGTTCTTTGGCGTTCTGATAGGCCACAAATCCAATCCCCGCCGGGCCGGGATTGCCTCTTGCTCCCCCATCACAATAAATTTTAATTTCAGGCATCTTTACTTAAGCTTGCTCCAATTACTATACCAAAAAGCAGTTGGGTCTGCTGGAGGGTTAACCAGTAGTGATCTGCCAATCCTATCAATAAAATTGCCAGGATTGAAATTACTAATTTCCAGTTTCTAATTTTTAATGAATTTCGCAATGACCTAATTAGCAAATAACTTAAAAGCAACAAACCCACAACCCCCGTCTCCGTCGCAACAAGAAGAAAAATATTGTGGACGGGCTGACGGTTAAGGCTCGCGGGAATAAAGTTACCCAGACCGACTCCAACCAGCGGCGAACGGCCAAAAAGCTCCCCCGCTTTGCTTGCCAAAACCAATCTTTGGTCAACACTTTGGGCCAAGTTGTCAGTCATAGCTAAGATTCTGGTTGCCAAGATCGGCAATAGCAGTGAAAAAATAATCGTCAAAAGCGGCAAGTACTTTAAACTACCCGCTAGCTTACGGCGAAAAAGAAAAATCACACCAATAATTCCGGCCGCCAAAATGGCGCTTCGGGAAAAAGAGAGAATTACCAGGGGTAGGCCCAAAACGGGCGCTGCGGCCAGGGCAAAGCCGGCCATTTGATTAGGGTGGCCAAAAGCCGCATAAGGCCGCATAATCTGGTATCCGAAAAGATCAACCAGCGCAATCCCGGGCGTATTAGCAGCAAAAGTCCGCTCCCCAAAAAACCAAAATGGACCACCAATTGTTTTCTGGACAAACAGCTGCCAGACCGCAAGTAACGTGGTATAACTAATGGCAATCGCCAACGGCTTACTCACCCATTTTTTAATTTCCCTCCAATTTTGGGACACATAATACGCCAGCAACCCAATTTCCAAATACTTCAGCCACCAAACGAGCGCCACTTGCCAACGAGCCGCACCCAGAATATTGACAACAGCAAAGGCCAAAAACAACAACGTATAGCGTGTAATGTGCAAATGTTTAAAACGCCAAGCAGCCAGTAACAAAATAACAATGACGTCTGTCAAATAAATTTTGGGGGCTAAGTAATCAATTCTAATTCCAAAAACTGTCGCCCAGGCGGGCCAGAAGTGCAGGCCCAGTTGGACCGGGAGTAGGAGAACTAAAATTTGAAAAAGTCGGAGGTGGAACTTCACTTAATTTTAACCACCAAATATCTTTCTTCCCCATCACCCTCAGAGAAAGTCTCCAAATCTTTGGCTTCAGCCAGAGCCAGGTGAACCAGACGTCTTTGGCTGGCATCAAGATTATATAAATATTGGGGGTCGCCAGTTTCCCGGGCACGCTCACCGGCTTGGTCAGCCAAATGCCTTAAGTGTTCTTCCTGTTTTTCTCTCCAGTCTCCGATATCTACCGTTACTCTGACCCAATCCCCCCGACTTTGCCTAAGCGCCATTGCCAGAAAAGTTTGGATTGCCTGGAGTGTCTCTCCCCTTCTGCCAATTAATAGGCCCGTGTCATCATCGGCGGAAATATTGACTAGTACTCCCCCATCTTCCTCACTAACATCAAATTTGGATTTGATCCCCATAAGGTCCAGGAGTTCTTGGGTTAGTTTTTTAACTTCTTCCACGGGCTTGATTTTAACAAATTACTGAACATTTTGCCATTGGTTTGTTGGACCAACTGAAAAAGTGAAAACACCGCCCAATAAAGCGCAAGTCCGGCAGGAAACCTCATTCCGGCTAAAATTGTAATAATAGGGAAAGTGTAAATTGCGGAATTTTGCATCGCGGTGGCAAAGTCGTCTGTCACCTCTTTCGTTTTCCCCGCCAGTTTGGCTTCCGTTTTTGTCTGCGGGCTCATTAGTTTGGCTGAGATACCTTGGACAAGCGCGGCAATAATAATTATCGGCCCAGGCAAAGCAAAAGGTAAAAAGTCGACTTTAAAAACGTCTGGTTTACTAATGTCTGCATACAAAAACTTCAGGTTAATTGCCGTATCTGTAGAAAGCTTTAGTGGTTCATAGAGATACTGGTTAAAACCTTCAACTATATTCTGGTTAGAAAAGACGTTCATGAAAAGGCTGAAAAAAGTAATTAAAATGACAATTTGGACTATATAGGGGAGAAAACCACCGCCCGGTTTAATGCCTTTTTGCTTATAAAATTCCATCTGGGCCTGCAGCAGTTTTGTTTTATCGCCCTTGTGTTTGTCTTTAAGTTTATTAAGTTGTGGCGCAAACTCCCGCATTTTTTTCATCGAGTCCATATATTTTTTGGTCAGGGGATTAAGGGCCAGTCTTAAGGCAATCGTGAAAGCAATAATGGCAATGCCCATATTCTCCCCAAAAAGCCTGTAAAAAATAATCAGGCCATTGGCGAGGGGTTCTTTAATTAGTAAGCGAAACATGTTTTAGAAAAGCGTCGACTTCCTGCATAATCTCACTTGTATATTTTCTCGCAATCTCGCCTTTTGTCAAGACAACGACATCGTAACCAGGTTTAATTTGCGACAAGTTGCGGCGAATCGCGTCTCTGAGAGCTCTTTTAATTTTATTACGAGCAGTTGCCAAACCTGAAATTTTTTTGGAAATGACAAAGCCAAACCGGGAGGGTTTTTTGTCTCTACGGTTATAGACGAGAAAAGTAAAAAAGGGATGATTGTACGCTTTCCCTTTTTTCTTTACTCTCTCAAATTCTTCCTCTTTAGTGATTCGATAGGGGCGAGCAAGCATTTAATGGGTAAGCCTTTTTCTACCCTTGGCTCGTCTTGATTTCAAGACGGCTTTTTTCTTCCTATTGGTAATTCGAAAACCGAATTTTCTTTTCTTTTTAATTTTGCTTGGTTGGTAGGTTCTTTTAACCATGCTTTAATTATATATTAAAACTAGTAGCAGTAGTAGTAGAGGATGTGGAAATGTTAGTAGTGAAGCAAAGCGGGCAGGGGATAAACTGTTGATAATATTGTTGATAAGTTAAATAATTTTGTTGATAACTTGATAACCGGAAATTTTATCCTCATTATATCCTCAAAGAGAATTTTTTATCCCCAAGATATCATTACGGATACCAACATCGTGGCTGGCCAGTTGGCTTATTTTATGCACAGCGTGAATGACCGTGGAATGATCTCGCGCCAGCATCCGGCCAATTTCTTGCAAAGGCAACTCTAGCTCGGTTCTCAAGATATACATCAGAAGCTGCCGGGGGCGGGCGATGATACGGGCACGGGTTTTGCCTAACAAATCCTTTTTAGAGACAGAAAAGCGTTTAGTGACAACGTCTATTACATCAATGGGGTTGGCCTTTTTTATCGATTCGCCGTTTTGCTCTGCTGTACCCTTGGAAAGAATGCTTTGGACTAAGTCTGGTGTTATGGGTACGCCTTTGATTTTAGTTTCACTCATGATCCGAGTTAAGACTCCCTCGATGGTTCTGGCCGATTCGATGTTGCCGGCAATTAACTGGATAATGTCTGACTCAATAGCCAGCCCTTTTTGAATTGCTTTGATCTGTGTGATGGCACATCTTAGTTCAAAATCAGGTTTGCTGATGTCTACAGTTAAACCGGCTTCAAAGCGACTTCTAAGGCGCTCTTCAAGCTTGGCAATTTCAGTCGGTGGCTGGTCTGAAGTCATCACAACTTGGCCCCCGGCCCCGGTTACGGCATTGAAAGTATGGAAAAATTCGTCTTGGACTGCGTCTTTGCCGGCGATGAATTGAATGTCATCAACCATCAGAAGTTTAGCCCGGCGATATTTGTTTCTGAAGGCCTGGGTGGTTTTATTTCTTATGCCTTGAACAATGTCGTTGGTAAACTGTTCACCGGTACAAAACATGACCGGCTCCAGGCCCTTTTGAATACTTCTGATGCCAACCGCATTCATTAAGTGGGTTTTGCCCACGCCGACGCCGCCCCAGATAAAAAGAGGATTGTAAGCGGTTCCGGGATTGGTCGCGACGGCTTCAGCCGCGGCCCAGGCCATTTGGTTGGTGGAGGAAACGGCAAAGTTATCAAATGTCAGGTGGGCTCTAAGGTTTGTGTTAGTTAGTTTTGAAAGAAAGTCATCATTGGCGCTTTCGTCAAAGAGAGGGGTAGCTTCTTCTTTTGTTTTTTTAATGGCTTCCGGTGATTGTTTGACAATAAAAGTAAGGTCAGCGGGGGAGTCAAGAGTTCTTATTAGCGCATCCTGAATGAGGCCAAAATACCTAGTTTCAAGGGTCGATTTGATAAAAGTCGAAATACAACCGATTTCAGCCAAATATCGGTTTTTGGTGGTTTTCCTTATTGAAGCCAAATGGGTTTGGGAAATCCAGGTCGAGAAAATGGCAGAGGAGACACTTACCCTTATGGATTCCAAGACATCTCTCCATAAATCGTCCTTGTTGATTTTTTCCATAGCGCCCGCATGTTAGTAAGTTATCAACAAAGTTTCAATCCCCAAAAAAACCGAAAAACTTTATGCTATACTCATTTTTAATGAGGCTCACCGTTCTCCAAGAAGATTTAGCTAAAGCTTTGGCAAGCGCCAGTCGCTTTGTAAGCAGCAGAGCTCAGCTGCCGGTTTTGGGTAACATTATGCTTTCGGCAAAGAAAACCAAGCTTTTGGTGGCGGCGACTAATTTAGAAATGGCCATCTCAATTTCGGTCGGAGCCAAAGTGGAGACAGAAGGGGAAATAGCAGTTCCCGCCAGAACGGTAACTGATATTGTCGTTAATCTTGCTCCGGGCCAGACTCAGCTTGTGGGTGAAAAAGAGCAGCTTAAAATCTCACAGAGCACGTTTTCTTCGTCAATCTCTGGGATGAATACCAACGATTTTCCCGCCGTTTCCCAAGGGTTAGGAAGCGACAAAGTGGCCCTCCCCGAAGAGTTTATGGGTGCTTTGGGAAAAACTATTTTTGCAGCCTCTACAGACGAAACCAGGCCGGTTCTGATGGGAGCACTTTTTATGCTGGAAGGCAAGGGTCTGAGTCTTGTTGCCACTGACGGCTTTAGATTGTCACAAAAGAAAATTTCTTTGTCTGACAGACAGAAAGAAAAAACTTTGAAAATGATTTTGCCCAGAAACACACTTTCTGAGGTCGTGAAGATGGGGGAGGGGAGTTTACAAATGCAAATAAAACCGGCCGAGAGCCAGGTAATTTTTGCTTGCGGCAAGACGGTGTTGTCAAGTAGGGTAATTGAGGGGGAATACCCGGACTTTGAAAAAATAATTCCCAAAGAGTCAAATACAACAATCTCAGTAGACAAGGTTGAGTTTGTGCGGGCAATTAAATTGGCCAGCGTTTTTGCCAGAGAGTCGGCCAATGTAGTTAAATTTGAAATTGGGGACAAGACTCTTGACGTCTCAGCTTCCTCGCAAAAAAGCGGGGAACAAAAAACCAGCGTAGATGCTAAAGTTGAAGGAGACGGCCTTACAATTTCATTTAATTACAAATTTATCGAGGACTTTTTGAATTCTGTCAGTGGCCAAGATGTGGAGATGAAATTTGGGGATGTTTCCTCACCGGGGGTGTTTCTTGACCCCCCCGATCCTGATTATCTCCATTTAATCATGCCGGTCAAGATTCAAGAATAGTCAATTTTTTGGTTTAATTTTAAGAAACAATTTTTTGGCTAGGGCTTCGTAAAAAGCGATCATTTCTTTTCTATCAAGATCCACAAGCATTTTAGGAAGGATTTTTGTTTCTTTGATTTTCAAAATCGAATTGGCCAGGAAAAATTCTGAAAGACCCAGATCTTTTTGTTTAGCCATTTCATAGAGCTTTTTAAAAGAAAGATTTGTTTTGTTGAGAATAAAAAAAAGGTCAACAAAATCTTTTGGATCCACCCGTCCGAATATCGCTAAAATTTTGTTGGAACCGATATTTTTCAGCGAGTCAAATCTTACTTTGTTTTTGGTTTGTATTATTCCAAAATGGACCGGAATGTCTTTGACCAAATCAATTTTCAACTCTGTTTTCCTTTTATCTTTGACAATGTATTGTAGAAAAGTGTCGGTGATTGTTTGCTTTTCAATTTTTAGACCAAGCCTTTCGATTATTTTGACCATTTCCAAGTTAACTTCGTTAAAATCAATTTCTTGTTCTTGGGTAAAAAAGTCCAGATCAAAGCTCTCTCGGTGTTGAAAATAGAACTTGGCCAGGGCTGTTCCGCCGGTCAGATAAAAATCTTGGCTGAAACGACCAGCAAAAAAAGCCTTTAAAAATTTGTCTTGTAGTTTAATATAAGCTGACATTCAGACGGTCTCCCAAACACGGAGGGCGTTTTCCCAAGCTTCTCGAACTGGTGGCTTGAGGCGAAGTTTGGGGAACATTTCTTTAACTTCCTGATAGGTAGTGTATTTCCAAACGTCTTCTAACTTGGCACTTTCCAAGATTCGCGAGAGGATCCAGATTTTTTCAGTTTCGTTGCTGCCATGCAAAATTTCCCCGACCTCTTTCTCTGTCAGGTCATAATCCCACAAAAAATACAGCCGCTGGTTCTTGCTCATGAGATATTATAACATGCCGGTTAAGATTCAGGAGTAAATTAGTTGTTTAAAAATTCTTGGGAAATAGCGGGCATGAAAAGTGTCGCAGGAACACCATTTTGACCTTGGAAGTCGATGGATGATTCGAGAACTAGGATGGGTTGAAGAGTTGTTTGAGTTCCCGAGCTTTCCTGAAGGTATGCGATATCAATGTTATTAACAATAATTTGGTCGATTTTTATGTTAGATAGTTTTACCAGACCAATTTTCCCTTCGCTAATAATTTGTAATCTTGCTTCACCAACGCTTGCCTTAAATTCGTCGAAATTTTTTATTGGGTAGAAAATGGTTGGGATAGATTGATTGATACCATCAACATAAAGAGAATAGACTTCAGAATTTCGATTTAAAGTTACTCTTATGGAGGCGATACTTTCATCGTCACTGACGATGTCATAATTATCTATTTTCTCCCTAAAACTCAATTCAACTAGGCTAGCAGAATCTTTATTTGTTATTGAGAAGCCTTCGTAGCCGGGGTTTATATATACTGCCTTTTTAAAACTCAGATTTTGAGTGCTATATAAATTTTTCTGGACGAGAAACTCTTTTGCCGTCGTAACAAGTTCATTTTCTGAAGCGAAATTTTGGAAAATTGTTGTTGTGGATACAGAATTAGACTGGTAGTCAATGATTCTTAGAGTCGGGATAATTCTTAAAAAACCAACATCTTCATCCCAAATGAGAACTCTACCTTTTAGGATATCATTGGCAAGAAGCGGTTCCTCCACAAAACTAAGGTTATTGGCAATTTTTGTTGCCTCATTGATATCAAGAGGATTGGTATTGAGTCTATAGACCAACATCTCTTTTGGTATCTTGTACTGACTTTTATTTAGGTTAATTTTTATTTGACCTTCATAGGTTCTTATATGACTTGAGATTTTGGGTGCATTTATTTTTGCCTCAGGAATCTTCGTCTGCTTTTCTTTTTGAGAAACAATGAAGAACACAACCCCAAATATGGTGAAGCCTAAAACAACAATCCCTATGACAAGGAATTTTTTTGATTTTAATTTTTCAAACATAGTCATATTTTACCCTTGATTTTAAGGGATGAAAACACCACATTCATCAACCGTATCGCATTCAAGCGGAACGTCTTTAGGAATATATGGCGGGGTCATATATGGAGGGGGATTCCCGACACTCCTATCTTTTGTTGATCCATCAGAGTTTTCGAATTCGTAATGGACGTGTGGAGCACTTGCCCAACCACTTTTTCCCATTAATCCTACGGCTTCGCCTGCTTGGACTAGTTGACCCTCGTACACGGAGATGGTTGACATATGTACGTATAGAGAATAAAAAGTCTGCCCACCGCAATTTCCTTCGACTCTAACAGCATTTCCACCTAGATAGCCGACTCCTGCGAACACTACTTTTCCGGGGTGAGTAATGTACACTAGGTCATCTTTGGTAATACGTCTGTTTGCGGGAGCGATGTCAATGGCTTCCTGAAAGCTCAGATAAACACCATCAGGAGTAACCGCTGGTGGTCCGTGGGACCGATCTCCACCCGGGCCTTGGGTTATAGTGTAGGGAAGGGAGGGATCAACATTTACAGGCCAACTTGTTGGGCATCCCTCCTCAGCAATGATGGGGATTGTTCCTGTGAAACTTGTGGCAGTGCTAGGGACCAAGTAAGCGCCGGAGTTGATGATGAAAAGGATCAGAGCTACGAAGACGGGGATAGAAACCATCGAGATAATTAATGGTTTGGCGATTGATCCCAAGAATAATCCTGGCACTGCGGCAAGAGCCGGGGCGGCTAGAAAAAGTCCGCCGCCGATGGCCAGGGCCGGTGCACCAAAGGCTAACCCTGCAGCAACCGCCCCCGCGGCAAGAAGTTGTTTCCAGTCAAGATCAAGCTTTTTTAAAAGTCCTTTGACTTTATCAACTAGCCAATTAATCACTTTCCCCAAGATTTGTGTGACGAGCCATACAATGGCAGTGCCGATTGGCCCGCCAACTGCAAAACCCAGGGCCTCGGCCGCAGCGGTAACGGCGCCTTTCAGAGTAAACCCTGCTACTTTTTTAAACGCTTCCTTGCCAATGACTTTGGTAACGCCTTTGGCCACAGTGTCGGCAACCGCACTTTTTGCTCTTTGTCCAAAACCCAACATGTCCGCGGCCCGAAAGAAAAGTCCTCTAACACCTCGATAGTGGGGGAGAGCAGAGACATTAACATCAAATCCAAAACCTGTTGTTTGACTAGCAGTAATTACATTTCTTACTTTGATGTTGGGAGTGGTGCCGGCGCTAGCCAGCTGTAAGAAGGGATTATCTGAAACAATTCGCTTCAGTTCAGCAATGTCTTTTTGGCTCAAAACAATTCCGTTCTCTCTGGCAAGCGCTTTCAGTTTTTCTACCTCAAAAAGACCGTGGCCAGCCAGCGCTTTCATTTTTCCCTCCAGTTGAGTTTTAGGATCTTCAGATTTTGACTCATGGAGCCCGGCCAGAAGAATGGTTGAGGTTGAGACCGGCTGTACAGGGGCAAAAGTGTAGTCTGAAATTTCAATTGCCCCCTGTGGCTGGGCAATGATTCCGCCAACGGTCGGCAAGGAAGATTCCTTAAGTTCAATTCCCAAGGCCTGTCCAACAACTGCTTGATCAGCGCCAAACATCATTTGGGCGACGGCTTTGGGCCCTGAGGCGGCGGCGGCACAGAGGTCAATGAGGGTATTTCGGGCGCGGATGTTAGCTGTGGGGGCAACAGCCGAGACAAAAGCTTGAGGGCTACCAGCGCTTTGAGCTTTTTGATTTATTTCCTCAACTTTTTGAGTAAAGTCAACCGGTTTGCCGGTGCTGACACTGATGGGGATGAAATATCTCGGCCCTTCGGGAATGACGATCGGTTCTTCAACCAACTTTCTGGCCTCCTCTTTAACTTCGACTTCAGGAACTTTTCTTTGCTCGGCGGCTTTTTTTTCTATCTCGATGAACTCTTTAGCGCGTTGCCTGCCTGTAGCTTCTTGGATTTGCTGTTGTCTTATTTGTTCTTCTGCTTGGGGGACAAGCTCTTCTAGTTGTTCAGTTGTGGGACGGTTTGGATCTAGCGGCCGCTGCGAAGCAATTTCCAAAAGTGCCTTTAGTGTTTTACTTTTTATAAAAGTTTCGAATTCATAGAGTTTAAACAATCTAACTTTTTTAAATTCGTCAAAGTAAGGAGTTAGTTGACGTCTTAATTCTTCTGAAGGCTTATTTTTATATTTTTCAATATCCACCAATATTGCCTTGGCGATTTCTGGAGTTAAGTTAAATATGTTTTTGGCTTCGTTATCATCCATTTTCTTTGGCTATGGTAGCAACTTCGGCGGGAGTCGGTATACTTTGCGCGATAACTTCTTGAGGTTTAGTGGTAATTAATTTGTACTCCTCAGGGGAGGCGACCACGCGGATGGGAGCGTGGTGCGGCCCGGCAAAGAAAATTCCCTCACCAATGTTAGCGGCCAATAAAAGTTGTTTTTCCCCCTGTGACAAATAAAAGATTTCGGCGACCTTGTCGATGGCGGCGGGGGACTGTTTTAAAAGAAGCCGCAGGGCCGAGTTGGTAACAATGGCTTTGCCGATGTCTTGGGTCAGAAAGTCTTCAACGTCTTGGGTAATGGTGGTTAGGCCCAGGTAATATTTTCTGGCCCGCTTAACCACCGACCACAAAAACTGAGCCGAATCGGGGTATTTCATCATTTGCCAGGCCTCCTCGACAATGAGCAGGCGTTTTTTAAGATCACTTTTTACCTTGGTCCAGATAAAGTCAAGAATGACAAACATGGCAACCGGCCGCAAAGCATCCTGCAGATCTTTGACAGAAAAAACCGTAAAGGGATTTTTAATGTCGATGTTTGTCTGCTGGTCAAAAATGCCAACATAGCTTCCTTTAACGTATTTTTCAATGCGCGCG
>MGGO01000003.1:17077-26860 GCA_001792465.1 Candidatus Woesebacteria bacterium RIFCSPHIGHO2_01_FULL_44_10 | reverse complement strand
ATTGTTACACCCCGGCCAAGTCTTGATACCAAAATTGCTTTGACTGCTTGGACTAAATTGGATAAATTTGATGAGTTTGACGCCGAGCGGATCAATTTCTTCATCGACGAATTTCGCAACAAAGGTCCGGAGAGAACGACGGAAGTTTATGAGGACTAGGATTACTCTTTGCAGCAGTCAATTGCTTTTTGAACCATCTCACCGATTTTTACAAAAACTGATCTGTCCTCTTTTTGTTGTTTAATGTCAGGAATTTCAACAACCTTTAAATTAATGGCCCAGAAAAGACTATAAAGTTGGTAAGCTTTTTGAAATAAATTTGCCGCTTTCTTTTTATCACCTTTTTTAAGCTCTTTAGTGCCCACTTCCATGACCCGCATGCTGGCGGCAAGCAGATGTTTCGAAACGCACCAGACTTCCCCTTCATAATCTTTAATAATTTCTTTCAAGAGGGAAGCGCGCATCGCCCGAACTTCATTTAATAAATCAAGATATTTTTCCCTGCCGGTTTTTTGGGAAGTGAAAAACAAATGTTCTTCGATAGAAATGAGGTTCATGATCGCGATTGAAAGATCCTCACCGGCTGACAAATCCAGCCCTTTTTGTTTGGTTACTTCCTCAATTTTCCCTAAGAGATCTTTGTAATTTTTAATTTTAACCATTGACTTATCTAAACTCGATAACAAGTTTTTGACCCAACGCCTGGGCCACTTTTTCCAAAAAACTCACGGTTGGGTTTACATTCCCTGCCTCGATTCTTGCGATGGCTGATTGTTTGGTGCCAATCTTTTGCGCCAATTCTTTTTGCGTCAAACCTTTTTTGAGTCTGGCACCAATGAGTTGAGAAATTAGCTTGTATTTGGGCTCAAGCTTTTTGTATTCCCGAACAAATTCAGGATTCTTCATCAATTCTTTTTGAAAGTCTTTCCAGCTTTGCATACGTTAGAAGTATAACGTATATGTTATGGCGATGTCAATGCTCTGAATCTTTTTTCAGCGATTTTTATTTCTTTTGATGGTGTCTTGCGCGTTTTCTTTTTGAAGCCGTGTAGAAACCAAACTTTTTTGTTCACGAAAGAGTATAAAATTCTCACTTCTTCTTTGCCTCTAATCCTAAGTTCATAGATCTTGTCTGTTAACTTCTTGGCGTAAGGCATAGAGAGTAGGGGGCCATAGGTTTCAAGGAGTTGCTTGTGGTGCGAGACTTTTGCGCGAGTTTTAGCCTCTAGTGAAAGGATGAATTCTTCAACAGGTTTTTGTTTTCGTTCTGATCTAAAAATGAATATTTCCCAAGCCATGAATTTATTATGCCACAAGTTTGAGTGGTGATATAATTAAATCATCGCGGGTACTTGACATAATCCCTCCCCAGGGGGTAGGATACGAGAATGGACTTCAAACCCAATGCCCTAAAAAGAATAAAAATTGCCCAAGGGCATCTAAATAAAGTTGAACAGATGCTGGCGGAGGACGTCTATTGTATGGATGTTATCCACCAGTCTCGGGCCGTGCAGGCGGCTTTAAAAAAAGTTGACGAAATTATTTTGCACGGCCATCTGCACACCTGCGTGATGCAGGACCTACACGGATCCCGTGCCAAGAACGAAAAAGCGGTTGACGAAATAGTAGAATTATTTAGAAAACAGGCTTGAAATGGGTAAGGATATTAAAATTTTAATTGGAGCGATTGTTTTGACTTTAGTTATTATTGCTGGTTTGGCATTTTTAGCCAGCAAAAATTCTCAAAGCCAAACCAAGCTGGGGCTGGTCGAGGGCGTAACGGCCAACCCGGGATTTTATGACTTGGGCGCGGTTCCCATTAACGGGGGGGTGGTAGAAAAAGAGTACGAAGTTGTTAACACCACTGGCAGCAAAATAGTCTTGAAAAAAATTGTTACTTCTTGTATGTGTACCCAAGCTGCCTTTAAGATGGGTGAGAACCAAACGAAGTTTTTTGGCATGGAAGGCCACGGTGACGCCAACGCCCCGGTCAATGTTGAAATCCCGTCTGGAGAGACGGGAAAAGTGATTACCCGCTTTGACCCGGCGGCTCACGGACCCCAAGGCACGGGTCCTTTTGACCGGGTAATTTACTTAACTTTTAGTGACCCGGCCGGTATCAAAGAATTAAAATTCAGTGGCACAGTTGTTCCAAAATGATATTTAATATTATCCTCCAACTTATTTTCCCATCAGCAGTTTATGCTCATTGTCCGCTGTGTGTTGCCGGAGCGGGGGCGGGGCTGACTCTCTCGCGGCTTTTGGGGATTGATGATTCGATTACCGGTGTTTGGCTGGCGGCTTTTCTGGGCGCAACTTCGCTTTGGCTAACCAACTTGATTAGGAAAAAGTATTTGCCTTTTCAAACCGAGATCATTTATATCGTCATTTTTGCAACAACCATTTTTTCTTTTTACCGTTTTGGTTTAGTTAACGAACACAACGGCCTAATCTCCAACTTACCCAAGCTTATTTTTGGCATGATCGTCGGCGGTGTGGTTTTTTACTTGGTCGACGTTGCCAACGCCCTAATTAGAAAAAAGGTTGGGCGTTCTTTAATTGCCTATCAAGGTGTGGTTGTGAGCCTGGCCAGCATGACCCTTTTGAGCATTTTTTTCTTTGTTCTGGTTAACTACATCATATGAAAGTCAAACTTATTCTTTTTGCCGCTCTGATTTTTTTAGGTTTTATTTTAGGCAGTCATGTAAATAATTTTCAGCCAAAGGTAGCCGGTGGGGAGATTTCCGCCCGGGAGCTGAAAAATGCACTGGGAAGCAAAGACTTTACTTTCATTAACGTCCACACTCCCTACGAGGGGGAGATTGCCGGAACCGACAGCTTCATTGAATACGATTCCATGAAGGCCAATGTAAGCCGCCTACCCAAAGACAAAAACACCCCAATTGTGCTTTATTGCCTGACCGGCCGGATGAGCACTGAGGCGGTTAGTACCCTCAAAAGCATGGGCTACACCAATGTTCGCCATTTAACCGGCGGCATGGAAGCCTGGCGGCGCGCGCGCAATGAAACGCTTGATTTGTCGAGCTTACCCGATCAGGTTTTGCCCAAAGAGGGATTTGAATTGCCGGTTGCCTGGGGTGATTTGGGGCCACGCTTAATTGAGCTGGGCGTGATTGACTTGACCAAGTTTGAGAAAGCGGTCCAGTTGACCGAGGAGCAAAGGCAAATCTTGACCCAAGGATCAGAGGCAAAGCTAAAAATTGACGCTGCCAGTAGTCAATTTGTGGTCGATCTTTTGTGGGCAGCCGGCTTAGCCCAAAAAAGTACGGCCTATACCGAGGGACCGATGGGGACGGATTATAAAGATCGGGTTGGCAGTTTTGCCTCGACCGGTGGTTGGAGTTTGGCCAAAGGGGATGCCGTAAATTATTTGGGTAAGTACGACCTGGTTTCTCTGGATGAGGCAGAAAGTAAGCTGGTGGCTGAAATTGCCAAAGGCGTTTACCGTCCCTGTTGCGGCAATTCCACCTGGTTTCCGGACTGCAATCACGGCATGGCCGCACTTTTTGCCATTGAACTCATGGTTGACGCGGGTATGACGAGTGATGAAATTTATGAAAATATTTTGAAGTTAAATTCCTTTTGGTTTTCGTCAACTTATTTAACAACGGCTACCTATTTTGCCCGCCAGGGGGTGGCTTGGGACAAGATTGACGCCAAAGAAGTTTTGGGAGCGGATTTCTCTTCGGGCCAGGGCGCAGCCAAGATTGCCAAGGAAGTGGGACAGCTGCCTTATCAAAATACAAATACGGGTGGGAGTTGCGGATCCTGAAGAGGACTTGTCCTGAGCGAGCAAAGCGAGTCGAAGGAGGTGAGAAAAGATGAAGTTGAATCAAATGGCCTTGGCCAATGCTTTTGGTGTCTTGGCAGCGGTCTATTATGTTGCCTGTTACTTCCTGGCCCTTTTGGCGCCGGAAGTTTACAAATCGGTAGCACTAACCTGGTTTCATATGATTGATTTGAGTATTGCCTGGCGCGATGCGCCCATGGGTTTTGGCCTGGGAATTGTTACTTTTACGGCCAGTTCTTGGGTTTCAGGTTGGTTGCTGGGGGCCGTGTACAATAAATTTGTAAAGTAATTGAAAAGGGGTGATGAAGATGATGGGACATATGTTTAGTAACAATTACGGTGGCAATTGGGAAGGGCTGCCCGATTATATGCAACAGATGATGAAAAGTTATTATGGTGGATTGCAACCGTTTGGCGCAGTTTTTGGTATTTTCCATTTGGTCAGTTGGGTTTTGGTAATTTTGATACTAGTTGCGCTTTTTAGACTGGTTTGGAAGAGGGGAAGTAAGTGATAAAAGATCACAAAACAAAGATAGGCGGTTTGACTGTTTATTATCGGACAGCCGGTGATCCCAAAAAGCAAACTTTAGTTTTTTTGCATGGATGGGGGGCGAGACTTGGGAGATTAAGGTTGGTTGGGAGTGATAGTGTAATCGATGAGCTGTCAAAACATTTCTATGTGATGGCTCCCGAGCATCCTGGCCTAATTAGATCGGAGGGACCTAAAAAACCTTGGAACTACGAGGATTATGCAGAACACCTTAATAAATTGATTTCACATTTAGAATTAGAAAATTTTATTTTATTAGGGCAGTCTTTTGGCGGCGGCATTGCCACGGCATATGCGGCAGTTTTTCCTAAGAGGATTAAAAACCTTGTGTTAGTCGACTCTGTATTTGGTGGCCGACTGGAAAATTTTTATTTTAAGGGTAGAAAATGGTGGAGTCTTAAATACTCTAAAATCTTAAAATCATCTTTCGTACCGACGGTGATTAAAAATTTGGTAATAAGTTCGTTTTTAGGCGTACCAGTCGGTTTTGTAGATAAGAAAACTCTGGAAAATAGATTACTGATGGGAAAAATCATGGGCAACCTTAAACTGGAAACGAATTATAAGGACTTAAAAACTCCAACCTTACTTGTTTGGGGCATGAATGACACTTTCATCACGCCGATTAATCGGGCAAGAGAGATACAAACAGAGATTAAAAGTTCAAAGTTGGTAACAACCACTGGTGGTCATTCGATTTTGTATCGAAAACCTAAGGAAGTGGTAAGTTTGATTGTTAAGAATTTAGAAAAGCTATGAAAAATAAAACTCAATATATCTGCCCCATGCACCCCGAGGTGGTGAGTGATAAACACGGGAGATGTCCGAAGTGTGGTATGGACCTCGTTGAGGCCCAAAATCAAAAGATAAAAACCAAAAGTACTGAACACGAAAGACACGAAATGAAGCCGGTGAGCGAAATGAGTCTTTGGAAAAAACTCAAGATGGGCTTAACGATGACCATGGGTATGGAGCACGGAGGTTTGGCAGGACGTGAGATGGCAAAATTGATGGAGGAAGACATTCGTAATAAATTTTTCTTCTCGCTTTTGCTTACCATTCCCATTATTGCTTACTCTCCTCTTGGCGAAAAAATACTTGGCATAAATTTACCCACACCGATTCCTGCCCCATGGCTACTTTTTGTTCTTACGACACCGGTTTTCCTTTATGCCGGCTGGATCTTTCTTTATTCAACATATAAAGCTCTGCTAGCTAAGACACTCAACATGGCGGTTTTGATTGCGGTGGGCATTACCGCTGCCTATGGATTTAGCATTGTCTTAACTTTGCTTGGAAGCGCCGACTCTTATTACGAGGCTGCAGCCATGCTTATTACCTTCGTCCTCTTTGGCCATTGGATGGAGATGAAGTCTCGTTGGGGGACAACGGACGCACTCCAGGCCCTATTTGACTTAGTTCCTCCTCAAGCAAGACGTTTAAGAAATGGACAGGAGGAGCTTATTCCCACCTCCGAGGTAAAAGTTGGCGATGTTTTAATTTTAAAACCCGGTGACAAAGTTCCGGTGGATGGGGAAATAATTGAGGGTGAAACGGCAATTGATGAATCGCTTGTCACCGGAGAATCAATCCCTGTTGCCAAAGACGTTGGAGATAAAGTAGTCGGTGGATCCATAAACCAATCGGGAAGTGTGAAGTTTAAGGCAACCAAGGTCGGAGAAGACACAGCGCTTGCCCAGATTGTCAAATTGGTTGAAGTTGCTCAAAACTCAAAAGCTCCGGGACAAAAAATAGCCGACAGATTTGCGCAGTACTTGGTCATTCTCGCCGTGGGTGGAGGGCTACTGACATTTTTGATTTGGTTTTTTGTCATGGGTCAACCCATACTTTTTGCACTGACGTTTGCCATCTCAACCGTAGTGATTGCTTGTCCTGACGCTCTGGGGCTGGCAACCCCGACTGCTGTCGCCGTTGGAACCGGGCTTGGGGCAAAGCATAATATTTTAATTAAAGATGCTCCAACCTTAGAGCAAGTTTCAAAGATCGAGGCAATTGTTCTTGATAAAACCGGAACGCTTACTGAAGGCAAACCCAAGATTACTGACGTGGTGGCGGGGCCTAAATATTCCCAAGACGAAATTTTAGCGCTGATTGCTGCAGCCGAGGAGAAATCGGGCCACCCCCTAAGCAGCGCCGTCCTAGAGGAGGTTAAAAGAAGGGGACTTAAAACCTCAAGGCAGGTGGAAAAGTTTAAAAATATTGCAGGCCACGGCGTTGAGGCGGTAGTTGCTGGAAAAGAGATTCTGGTTGGGACCATGAAACTGATGAAAGATCGAAATGTCGATGTTTCGCCCCTTGCGAAAGAAACCGAAGGACTTCTCTTGGAAGGGAAAACAATAATGATTCTCGCAGTTGACGGAAAGATTGCCGGAGTAGCTGCGGCGCAAGATCCGATCAAGGAAAACGCTAAAATGGCAGTTAGTCTAATGAAAGATCTGGGCTTGGAAATTGCCATGATTACCGGAGATAACCAAAAAACAGGAGAAGCAATTGGAAAACAGCTTGGGATTGACCGCATTTTTGCTGAAGTTCTTCCAGAAGATAAGGCCAAGTATGTCAAAAAGCTCCAAGATGAGAAAAAGTTTGTGGCGATGGTTGGCGATGGGGTCAATGACGCGCCGGCATTGGCTCAAGCGGATATCGGTATTGCCATTGGTGCCGGAACTGACGTGGCGATTGAGACGGCCAAGGTAGTTCTGATGAAGTCCGATCCTGCAGACATTCTTCGGGCAATTAAACTTTCCAAAGCAACCGTGCGCAAGATGAAACAAAACCTCTTTTGGGCTTCGATTTACAATCTTTTGGCTATTCCGGTTGCGGCTGGAGTGCTTTATCCGAGCTATAATATCTCCCTTCGTCCGGAAGTTTCGGCTCTTTTGATGAGTATTTCATCGATCATTGTGGCCACCAACGCCGTATTACTAAATCGTGCTGAAAAGGATTTGATAACGATATGAAGAGAGGGGCTTTGGTGTTTGGAATCTTAGCGACACTAGCCCTGTTGACGATGTATTTTGGTGTTGTTTCCCTCGTATCTGGTTTCCGCTTTGCCCAAGTGCAATTTTTACGCTTCTGGTATTTTGTTGTGGCTCTGGCCATCGGTTTTGGAATTCAGGTTGGACTTTATAGTTATCTTAAGGCGATAGTAAAAAACGTTTCGCCAAAAGTCGTAGCCGCATCTGGGGCGACCTCGACCGCGGCGATGATTTCTTGTTGTGCTCATTATCTTGTTAATGTACTGCCGGTTTTGGGAGCAGTCGGAATTATTACAGTTATTTCCCAGTACCAAGTACAGCTTTTCTGGGTGGGTCTGGTATTTAACTTTGCTGGTATTGTCTACATGGCGAACAAAGTTAGTAAGGTGACAAACGTAAGATGAATACAAAAATAATTATTATTGCTGGAGTTGTCTTGGGAATAGTATTGGTTGGTTCACTGGTTACCAAACAAAAAGAAACTCCTCTTTCATTGGATTCTCAGATAAATTCCGAAGGTGCGGTGGAGGTGGAAGTAACTCCTCTTGAAATTTCTAACGCTTCAGATTTGTGGCAGTTTAAAATTGTGCTGAATACTCATAGCGTTGAACTTGGTCAAGATCTGGCGGCTGTTGTGGAACTTTTTGATGATAAAGGGAATGCGTACCAACCGCTCTCTTGGGAAGGCGCACCCCCCGGCGGACACCATAGGGAGGGAGTATTAAGTTTTCGTCCCTTAGCCCCCCGTCCCTCATCCATCGTACTTGTGATTAATAATATTGGCGAAGTTCCCGAAAGGAAATTTGTTTGGGGGGTAAAGAAATAGGAGGTGAATCTCTATGGCACATTGTTGTGGAGGACACACAGAAGATAAGAAACAAAAAATTGTTGAACCGGAAGTTCAAAATAAGAAAACAAAAGATTTTGTTAAAAAATATTTGCACAAGCTTGACAAAAAAAGAAGTGGGAGTAAGTGATTCTTGACAAGGGGGCTTTATTTGTTGCTTAATAGATTAAGGTGGTTAGAAAACTTCTTGCTTTTGCTTTAGTGGTAGCGGTGCTCGCTTTCCTGGCGCCGACAGTACGAGCGCTCGAGAATCCTCATTTTTACTATGATTGGAACCGCTATATACCGCCCGATGTTTTGGGCCTGACCGCCCAGGCGCAGGAGGACACCACTACGACTGGTGACTACCGAGATTATTTAGAGCACGATTATGTCCTCGGCTTTACCGCCGATTACTCGCCTGGCGACCCACTTTATTTTATTAAAAGAGTTGAGGAGGGCTTGACCCTGGCCTTTACCTTTAATGACCAACAGGTTAACGAAACGAGACTGGAGTTGGCTGGCGAGCGGCTCTCGGAGATAGAAACTGTCAGTCAGGAGGGGGCCAGTGTGGCAACGATTGGTTCCCTGACCCAGTCTTATGAAAATACAGTTGAGGCCATGGCTGCGAGCCTGACCAACTTGGCTAACGAAGGCCAAGATGTGGGTAGCCTAACGGACCTGGTTGATCTTGAATGTTCCAAGCACGCTTTGGTTCTCGGGGAGATTTCTCTACTCGTCCCCGCTGCGGCTGAGGCAGGTCTTGAGCAAGCGATTGCCGCCAGCGAGGTTGCGGTTGATTCGGTCGCTGATATTGAAGGTCAACCGCCCGTGCCTCAAGCCGTCGTTGACCGGCTTCAGGCGACCAAAGCCCTGGGAATCTTGACCGAGGAAGAAGTGGCCAGAGTAATTGACTCTGATACCCGCCAGGAAGCCAGGACAGAGCTTCGAGAATACGTCGAGGTAGGCGTTTTCTCTGAGGCAGACCTGACAAAATTCAACCAGACGGCGATGGCGAGCTTTCCCCGAGGTTACTACGCGATCTTGGAGATAATGAAGTTCAAAGAGCTCAATGATCTTGAGACTTTGAAACCAGATGAAGCCACGATTGCTAGGATTCAAGAGTTTTCCCGGACCTACGAGCCAGGGAGCATTGTTCCCCCGGAAATCAGGACTTGGTGGGCGCCGATGGTCAGGCTTGAAGAGCTGCAAAATACGCTCCGGCCAGATCTCATCAACCAAGATTATCTCAGGAACCGTACTGACTACTACCAGAAATATCAGGAGGTGGTGGAGCGGATCAAGCCAACCAGTGATGACGTGGCTTATGTCAACCGCTTGCTCGCGATTAATCCAGAGTTGATCAACGATCCCTCTTACGCCCGGATTAAGGCCCTAGCTGATCGTTTTGGGACGTCAACCGCGACGACCACCGGTTTCACGCCGACTTGTGGCAGCAACACACATTGGGTGACAGTTCCCTATATGCCTGGCGGTGGTTATTGTATCCCCAACTATGAGTTCCCCACGGGTGGGGAGACAGGTGAGACGCCTTGCCCCTCAGGTTATCACCGCAATATTTCCGGTGGGGCTTGCTACC
>MGGO01000003.1:16487-17047 GCA_001792465.1 Candidatus Woesebacteria bacterium RIFCSPHIGHO2_01_FULL_44_10 | reverse complement strand
CCTACCGCGATGGTAAGTGTGAAACTTACAATCCGCCCCCAGCCAGTGGTTGTTCGTCTGGTTCCTGGTGGAATGGGACAAGCTGTATCCAACAGAAAGATTGCGGCCAGGGATACTATCAGGATTACACTGGCGAATGTCGTCAATCAAGCTACAACAATGTTTGTGCTCAGCCGTCGGGGGGTTGTGGCACTAGTGCTTGGTGGGATTATTCAAGCTGTAGTTGTCGCTCGTCTTCAACGACCGGAACTTCCTCTTATCCCTATGCCACGCCCTACCCTTCTTATCCTTCGTCCAGTACCTCAACCAATTGTGGCACGGGTTATTATTGGAACGGCAGTTACTGCGCCCCGACCAGTTCGACCTCAACGACGACCACCACCACAACCACCATGAGCCGTGAGCAGCAAGAATCAACTTGTCGATCAGGTGGAGGCACTTGTCAGTGGAACGGTGATATTTGTAATTGCCAAGGGTATTCTTCCTCTGGGACAACGACAACTTCAACGCCGGCGCCAACTACCTCCACACCCGCGCCGACGACCAGCGCACCTCAGCCA
>MGGO01000003.1:0-16453 GCA_001792465.1 Candidatus Woesebacteria bacterium RIFCSPHIGHO2_01_FULL_44_10 | reverse complement strand
GAAATCAACTTTGCAGCTGTAACAGATCAGGACTTCGAAGAGAAGGTTATAAAAAGTAAAACCCCCGTCTTGGTAGATTATTGGGCCTCTTGGTGTGGGCCCTGTAAAATGGCAGAACCGGTTCTTGATGAGCTGTCCGAAGAATACAAAGGCAAAGTTGATTTCATGAAAGTGAATGTGGATGAAAATCAACAGGGATCCCAAAAATATGGTGTGATGAGTATTCCTACAACAATATTATTTATGAACGGTCAAGAAAAAGGTAGACAGATAGGTTTTGCAGGAAAAGCCGCTTTTGAGAATCTTTTGAAAAAAGCTTCTTAAGGGGGCGAAGGGGGGTGATGATAATGGACGATTCAACAACAAACCCAACAACAGGAACAACAACTCCACCTATGGGTGGCGATACAAGTGGAACACCCATGCCGGAGCCAGTAGCTCCAGTCGGTGGAACACCACCAGGGGTTGAGCCAACGATGCCAGAACCGACGGTTGGGGAAGCACCCATGCCTGGTATGGGCGGAGGGACTAGTGACACAGGTGGAGATACAGGAACAACTTCTCCTCCAGCATCACAACCTCCAATGCCTCCGACAGCGTAAGTCAAATGGAGCAAATTGTTTTTGCGAAAAAACCAGCTGCTGGCGGGGTGTGGGACACGGCCATAATTGGTTCGGGTCCTGCTGCTCTGACGGCTGCAATTTATACTACTCGTGGAGCAGCTTCCACGGTAATATTGGGTGGAGAGAATTGGGGCGGTCAGCTGATGCTAACGACCACGGTTGACAATTATCCTGCCCTTCCGGGTATTCAAGGGCCAGACTTAATGGTTAAAATGCGCGATCATGCAGTAATGTTTGGCGCTGAATTTGTCCAAAAAAATGTCGAGTCAGTCGATTTTTCTGCCAGCCCTTTCGTGCTTCGTTCTTCGGATTTCGAATTTAAAGCGCGAAGCGCGATAATCGCCACAGGCGCAGATACCAAATGGCTGGGTGTTGCTGGCGAGGATAAATTGCGAGGGAAGGGAGTTTCCTCGTGTGCTCCCTGTGACGCGCCCTTTTTTAAAGGTAAGAGCGTTGCCGTGATTGGTGGGGGAGATTCAGCCATGGAAGAAGCTTTGGTACTAACAAAATACGCCACAAATGTAACTATAATTCACCGAAGAGATGAGTTCAGAGCCTCTGAAGCGATGCAGCAGAAAGTTAAAACCAACCCCCAAATAAAAATTCTTTGGAATACCGAGGTGAAAGAATTTGTTGGTGAGCAAAAACTTGAAAAAATTAAACTGCTAAACACCAAAGACAACAGCGAAACAGAAATACCTATCGATGGAGCATTCATCGCCATTGGAAACGTTCCTTCAAGTTTTGTTTTTAAGGAAAACTTGGATTTGGATGAAAAAGGTTATATTAAAAAACTGGAAACTGAAAAATGGAGAATGGGAACTTCCGTTGAAGGTGTTTTTGTCTCAGGCGACGTTCATGATTATCATTACAAACAAGCAATTACTGCGGCTGGGTTTGGGTGCATGGCGGCCATGGACGCGCTCAAATATCTAGACAAGTCTGGACCATCATGGTAGGATGGTCTTCTATGGCTAAAGCCCGCACCAAACTTTTTGAAAAATTAACTCCCGTACTGCTGGTTTTGACCATTGGCCTTGCATTTGCCGTTGGTGTTCTTTGGCAAAAAGTTAGCAGCCTAGAAAGTGGTAAGTCTGTAAAGACAGTTACCGGCACCGGGACAAACACTGCAGGTACAACTGCCGACAGGCCGGTAGCTCCGGTAAACAGTAAATTGAGTGCCGATCAGGCAGAAAAAGTTCCCAAGGTTACCAGTGAGGATCACATTAAGGGAGCAAGTAACCCACAGGTTTATCTGGTTGAATATTCTGATTTGGAATGTCCATTTTGTGCGCGGTTCCACCCTACTGTTCAACAAGTTTTGCAGGAGTATGGAGATCGGGTGGCGTGGGTGTACAGACACTTCCCCTTGGACACTCTTCATCCCAAAGCAAGGCCGGCCGCGCTTGCCTCTGAGTGTGTTTTTGAAGCGGGAGGTAATGACGCTTTTTGGCAATTTGTTGACGCAATTTTTGAGGACCAGACTGTCCTGTCAGATATCACTGGTACGGCCTCAAAACTGGGCTATGATGTTGGGTCTTGTCTTGATAGCAAGAAGTATGCCGATTTGGTTCAGTCCCAGTATGAGGGTGGTTCAAAAGCGGGGGTGACCGGCACTCCAGGCAACTTTGTAGTTAATCAGAAAGGTGAGGTCTGGCTTGTTCCGGGCGCTGTGCCTTTTGCTACCCTCAAAGCTACAATTGATGAAGCCCTAAAGAGCTAACTTATAGAAATTCTAAAATTTTGTAAGCCACGACAGCAGCAGAGCCCCAAACATTGAAAGATTTATTTATCCCGAGCATGGGAAGCTCGACGACCAGATCAGCCTTTTTTAAGACTGCCTTTTTAATGCCCGTTGTTTCATGACCAACAACTAGGGCGATGGGGAAGTGAGGTTTGAGGTTTGAGTAAGAGATAGAGTTAGCTGATTGTTCTATGGCGATAATTTGGACGCCTCGCTGTTTTAGCTCACTAACCACACCAAGTGCAGAATTGTACTTGGCCCAAGGGACCCATTTATCGGTTCCTATTGCAGCACGATGGATCTTAATTGATGGCGGATACTCCATCTCACCACAAAGATATACCTTTTCCATGGCGGTAGCATCAGCCAAGCGAAACATGCTCCCAACATTGTAAGTATCCAAAACCTCATCAATAACAAGATAGATTGGATTACGTTTAATTTTTTTTAAATCTTTTTGTGTTGGCTCAGAAATTCGTAGCTCTTTTGCTTTGAGCTTTGTCATAAGATATAATATTGTAGCATTTTTAGCCTCGGCCCCATCGTCTAACGGCTAGGACGGCACCCTTTCAAGGTGCAAATTCGGGTTCGATTCCCGGTGGGGTCACTTTGGGCCCGTAGCTCAATGGTAGAGCAACACCCTTTTAAGGTGATGGTTGAGCGTTCGAATCGCTCCGGGCTCACTAATAAAATTATCTTTGCGGGATGGTGTAAAGGTAGTCACGCCTCCCTTTGGAGGAGGAGATCGGGGTTCGAGTCCCTGTCCCGCAGCAAGTGGTTAAATTTTTTTAACTGTGTTATACTTCTTTTAGTTTCGGTTGGATAGTGGCTTCGAAAGGATTTTCCTCAGAAAGCATTACTTTTCCGATAGAGACATCAATAAATGGAGGGGGGTGAAAAGTAATGGATAACAAAAAGAAGGTTTACGTGGGTAATTTGTCCTACACAATGACTTCAGACGACTTGAGGAAAGCGTTTGCAGAGTTTGGAGAAGTTGTTGACGCAGTTGTCATCATGGACAAAATGAGTGGAAGATCCCGTGGTTTTGGTTTTGTCGAATTTGCGACAGACGATGCAGCCCAAAAAGCTGTTGACGCAATGAATGGCAAAGACGTCGATGGCCGAAAGCTAGTGGTCAATATCGCTCGCCCCGCCCGCGACCGCTAAATTATTAGTCAAAAATCCTGCCCACAAAGCTTTGAGTGAGTAGTTGTTGACCGTTTGGAAAAATTTGCTATACTACTTATTAGATGGATTGAGGCGAGAAACATATTAAAGTTTCGCTGGAGGCGCTTCAAGCGCCTTTTTTTATTCATCAGCACTTTGACAACCAAGATATGACTGGAAGCAATCCGGAATTCTTTTGAGGAATTTGGATACTTTTTGAGGGTTTGATCCTGGCCCAGGATGAACGCTGGCGGCGTGCTTTAAGCATGCAAGTGGAACGAAAACCCGAGCTTGCTCGGGTGGAAGTCGCGAACGGCTGAGTAACACGTAGGAATCTACCCCTTGGCGGAGAATACCTCACTGAAAGGTGAGTTAATACTGCATAACCCTGAAGTATGCGCAAGCTTAACTTCAGGGAAAGGGCGTAACTGCCCACCGAGGGAGGAGCCTGCGGCCCATCAGCTTGTTGGTAGGGTAATGGCCTACCAAGGCAACGACGGGTAGGGGACGTGAGAGCGTGATCCCCCAGAATGGTACTGAGAACGGACCATACACCTACGGGTGGCAGCAACTGGGAATCGTGCGCAATGGACGAAAGTCTGACGCCGCGACGCCGCGTGAAGGATGAAGGCCTATGGGTTGTAAACTTCTTTTGCCAAGATCGAGAGGTCTTGGAGAATAAGCACCGGCTAACTACGTGCCAGCAGCAGCGGTAATACGTAGGGTGCAAGCGTTATCCGGATTTATTGGGCGTAAAGGGTCCGCAGGCTTTCCAGCAAGTCAATCTTCAAAGACCGGGGCTCAACCTCGGGAAGGGGAGTGATACTGCTGGAATTGGAGAACTTAGGGGCTACTGGAACTATTCATGTAGGGGTGAAATCCGTTGATATGAATAGGAACTCCGAGGGCGAAGGCAGGTAGCTGGGAGTTTCTCGACGCTCAGGGACGAAAGCTAGGGTAGCGAAAGGGATTAACATACTAGTCCCCTCCGATAGTAATATCGGAGAAAAAATCGGCTATATCGGTGAAACTCCTTGTAATCTTCGGATTATTTTTGGTAACATGGATTATGAGGACAACCCCGAGGGAAGTCTTTATTTCGCTTAAAGCAAACTTTAACCTAAACAATGTCCAGCAGGCAGTTTTGATCGGAACTCTTTTGGGTGATGGAACTATTCAAATGAGAAAGAAAGATGCGAGGCTTCATATAAAGCACTCGCTAAATCAGATTTCTTTAGTTGAATACAAAAGAAAAGTTTTTGCGAATATAACAAATATGAATGTAAGGGTATTCAAACAAAAAGTAGGCGGAGTCGACTACAACTTTGCCGAATTTGTTACTCTTACTCATTCTGAGTTTACTCGCTTTTATAAGCTTTTCTACAAAGAGCACAAAAAAGTTGTTCCTACAGATTTAGGGCAATTATTAAAAAGCCCTATGAGTGTGGCTGTTTGGATAATGGATGATGGATCTTCTGAGTATGCTGGTGTGTCTATACAAACACACTCATTCACAGAAGAAGAAGTTAAAAATCTTATTAAGGTTATTGAAAATAATTTTAATTTAAAAGCTTTAATGCGAAAGAATAAAAATAGGTGGATTATTTATTTTACAAAATCTAGTTTGTTTAAATTAACTAGATTAGTAAGCAAATACACTTTGCCTGAGTTTGAGTATAAACTTAAACCCTATTCTTTAAGACCCCGTAGAGACTGTACGCCGGGTCCCGACACAATCGGGATATGATACAGTCCGAACTGCATAGCAATATGTAGAGTTTAATAGAAATATTAGACCGCCCCCTTGGATATGAAATTGTCTGACGGGGTTATTGAAGTAACAGATTGTAGAGACCCCTGTAGTCCTAGCCGTAAACGATGCTCGCTAGGGGGGCGCCTATGGTGCCTCCCGCAAGCTAACGCGTGAAGCGAGCCGCCTGGGGAGTACGAGCGCAAGCTTAAAACTCAAAGGAATTGACGGGGAGACGCACAACCAGTGGATTATGTGGTTTAATTCGAGACGAACCGAAGAACCTTACCTGGACTTGACATGTTTTTCTTAATGCCTCCTGGAAACAGGTTGGAATCATACATAGTATGAGGGAAATCACAGGTGTTGCATGGCTATCGTCAGCTCGTGTCGTGAGGTGTTCCCTTCAGTGGGGTAACGAGCGCAACCCCTGCTGTATGTTGAATGTTCATACAGGACAGCTCGCCTTAGGCGAGAGGAAGGCGGGGACGACGTTAAGTCAGCATGGCCCTTATGTCCAGGGCGACACACATAATACAATGGAGCCGACAATGGGTTGCCAAGTGGTAACACGGAGCTAATCCCATCAAACGGCTTCTCAGTGGGGATTGGGGGCTGCAACTCGCCCCCATGAACGTGGAATTGGTAGTAATCGCGGATCAGCCAAGCCGCGGTGAATACGTTCTCGTCTCTTGTACACACCGCCTCGGCCAAATGGCCGAAGAAAACGCGCCTAGCAGTTGTATTCTCTAGTGGGTTAAAATCCTACCTTTGTAGCCAAAAAAATTTGACAGTCTCAATAAAGTAATTTTTGGGGCGGAGGGTCTGAGGCAAATGGCAGGGATAATAATGATGGGTTCTGGCGACTTCTGTCGGGCGGTCGGAAGGAAGTCAGCTAGGAAAACCTGTTATTCATGTCAGGAACAGAGAGTACAATGACCTGGGGAGATCCCAACAAGATGAGGAAATTGCTTGTTGGGAAGTCAGCTTTTCCATAGTAGTTCCGTTTGGGACGAAGGGGAAAACCGGAATTTGAAATTTCGGGCTCGCCCGGTGCGGGAAAGCCGCACGCCGGGTGGGAACGCGCAACAACCTCGAAGAAGCGCAATCCGTCAAGTCAGTGAAGTTGGGGGCACCCGAACACTGAGTGTTCTCAGTGGAAGGTGAATCCAGCGACAAGGATTAAGTCGTAAAATTATGTTGCGACCTGTCACTGCAAGGTGGCAGAGAAATCTCGCTGTATCGGTGAAACCTAAAGGTATAATGGAATATGCCCATGGTAATACCGAGGGAACCCTTCGACAAGGCTCAGGGCTATAGCCACGAGCGAAGTCGAGTGGGACTCCGTAGAGACTACACGCGAGCGCCGCAATTAACTTATGCGTATTTGCTTGGAGTCTTGCATGATGCAACTGAACGCAAGACCACTTTCAGAATAGCTAGTAAAAGTTTTGAATTTTGCAAGTTCTTACAAAACGGAATTGTAAAACTGGGATACAGAGCTTGGATCTACAAAGAAGGAAAAACTCGAAATCTTTGGATAGTAGAGTTTTCCAGAAATGTTTTAACTAATACTAAAGTAAGATCTAGGCAGGACAAAATTGACTATGTCCGCGGCTATTTTGATACTGAAGGTGGAATCGCGAAAAATTCTAATGTGCGCTATTACATTTATTTCGCACAAAAGAATAAAAAAGATCTCGGAGGAAGTTCAAAGGTTTCTCGAGGGGCTTAAAATCAGTTGTGGAGAGATTCATAACCCAAGTATGCGGGCTGACCCAAATTATTGGAGATTTTTTATTAGGGCAAGATCATACAACGATTTTGCGAAGACCATTAATTCAAGTCATCCCGTAAAACGCAAGTTTTTGCGGATGAAGATATAGTCCATGCCTCACGAAAGTCGAGGATTTACATGAACAAGGTATCCGTACTGGAAGGTGCGGATGGATCACCTCCTTTCTAAGGAGTTTTACCTCCCCATTTTTAGACATGAGTTTTGGGGTTACAAAACCGTGTTCGCAGCTATGCGATAACTAGTACGCTTCCAGTCAGATCTTGGTTGTTAAAAGAGAAAATCCCGCATGTTTTTTGCGGGATTTTTGTGTTAAAATAGGTTCGTTTTGGGCCGGTAGTTCACTGGTAGAACGCTTACCTGATAAGGCAAGCTTAAGAGTGGGCATTTTCGGGGCGTGTAGCTCAGTGGTTAGAGCGCTTACCTGATAAGTAAGAGGTCGATAGTTCGATTCCATCCACGCCCACAGAAAGTGAGCAGGAGGGGGTTTGCCGGCCACAGGCGAGCCATTGCCTAACGGTAATTATATCGTAACACAAACTCTCGTCGTCTATCTATAATTATTCCTATAATATTGACGAGTATCTTGTGTTGTGATAAGATTCGTAATCATGTCAGAAAAGCGGGATTTTGAATCTAAGGAAACACCAAATGGGAGGGAATTCCATCTTGGTAATATTTTATCAATAACTACTGGACGACTTGTGAGTCCTCGTCATATTGATGGTGTGTATGACATTTTAGATTATATGACAGGGGGAGATAGTTTATACACCCATCAATTAGGACGTGCCGCAGATGAATGCAAACCATATTTATTAATGGAGATGCCTTGGCTAGAGGAAATAGATACTAGTGGTGTGAATGGTGATAATTGGGAAAGTTGGCTTCAGAAGCAAGTTGATAAGTATGGTGAGAGGCACGAAGTCCGACCAATTCACTTCGAAGACCATGAAATTATCGATCCCGTCGACGAGCTTAAACAGATGGGCGTAGATGAATCCAAGATAATTACTATAGAAACGAGTGAAGAAGAACCACTCAGTCCCTTTGGAGATATTGACTGGAAGGTTGACGAAGAGGACCTTGATGAAGGTAGTGAGAGTGATAATAGCGGCTTCAGTCTCAATTAAGTCTTTTGGTCCCCCAGATAGGGCTTTACTCTTTTAGCTATTGTGGTAACCTCTAAATAGGAAATTTTTGCGTTTTTCTTTGATGCTCTGGTAGGCTTTTCGAGTCAACTTTTGCGGAGGCTCCCGGAAGGGGGCCGGAGCCCCACGCCGTGTGGTGCAGGGTAAACTAACGAGAGTGTGGCGGCATCACCGCCACACCTTTGAAATGAGTTCGAATTTTGATATATAACGCCCACCCCTTGCACTAGTTGTGGGACTACTATATAATAGTCCTGCCGTAAGGCTCGTTACCGATTAGCTTGTTAATGAGAAGCGCAAAGAAAAACAGAAAACTAAAGTTCGCCGTGCATTGGCGCGGCTAAAGTAAGCGCAAAGAATTTGGGTAACCGGCCTTAGTGGTCGGTTTTTTTTGGGCCTGTAGCTCAGTTGGCTAGAGCACCACATTTGCAATGTGGGGGTCAGCGGTTCGAGCCCGCTCGGGTCCACAAGAATTGTTACAAGTATTTAGTTTTGCTCTTTGACATCTGAAGAGAAAGGCCGCTAAATCTAATTAACGCAGACAGCGGATACCCTGGCCTTTTCAACCGATGAAGGACGCACAAGGCGTGCGATACGCGCCGGCTAGCTGCCAAGAAGCATTTTAAGCCGACGATTTCCGAATGGGGAAACCCGTTCCCGTTTGCGCGGGATCAGTCACACACCAAGTTCCTGAACTTGTTTCAGGATATTAATGTGTGGCAGGGAACCACTCGAACTGAAACATCTTAGTAGGGTGAGGAAAAGAAATTAATAAAGATTGCCTTAGTAGCGGAGAGCGAAACGGCAAAAGCCCAAATCCGGCACTAGCTTGCTAGTGCTGGAGGTTGTAGGAGCCTGACATGGGAGTTAATAAGCTAGTAGAACAATCTGGAATGGTTGACCATAGAGAGTGAAAGTCTCGTACACGAAAGCAATGTAACCCCTAAGGAATTCCTGAGTACCACGGTGTAAATACTCTGTGGGAATCTGTGGTTCGACGTAGCTCACCACACGGTGAGTGAAATCGAATCCGTGGGGGAACCATCCTCCAAGGCTAAATATTGAAAAGGACCGATAGTGAACTAGTACCGTGAGGGAAAGGTGAAAAGAACCCCAGAAGGGGAGTGAAATAGAACATGAAACTGTTTGCGGACAAACCGACAGAGTGCTGAACTTGTTTTGGTATGATGTCGTGCCTATTGAAGAATGATCCGGCGAGTTGCCTCATACTGTTGTCTAACTCCTTAATGGAGGGAGGCAAAGGGAAACCGAGTGCTAACAGTGCGTTTATAACAGTATGTGGCAGACCCGAAACCAGGCGAACTAACCATGAGCAGGGTGATCCCCGATGAAAATCGGGGGGAGGCCCGAACCGGTGTAAGTTACAATTTGCTCGGATGACTTGTGGTTAGAGGTAATATGCCAATCGAGCCTGGAGATAGCTGGTTCTCCCCGAAAGGTCTTTAGGGACTTACGGTCATGAATAAATTTGCGGGAGGTAGAGCTACTGAATGGGGCACTAAGGGTAACCAAGGTGTTCCAACCAAACTCCGAATTACTGCAAAAGATCCGTGACTAGACAGCCATGCAGGGCTAAGCTTGTGTGGCTAGAGGGAAACAACCCAGACTCTCGGCTAAGGCCTCTAAATTTTGACTAAGTTTGAAAGGAAGTCGTGCACCCCAGACAGCTAGGAGGTTGGCTTAGAAGCAGCCACCCTTTAAAGAAAGCGTAACAGCTCACTAGTCGACTGGTGTGCGGCGCCGAAGATTTATCGAGGATTAAGTCAAATGCCGAAGCTAGAGCCCTGAACTTGTTTCAGGGGGTAGGGGAGCGTTCCAAGGGCTGTGAAGCCCCGATGTAAATCGGGGTGGAGCGCTTGGAAGTGAGAATGCCGGAATGAGTAGCGTACAATGCTGATGAGAATTCAGCACGCCGAATGCCCAAGGTTTCCACAGCTATGTTCGTCATCTGTGGGTTAGTCGGCTCCTAAGGCGAGGCCAACTGGCGTAGTCGATGGACAACTGGTTAAAATTCCAGTACTTGTTTTGGGCCGTTACTAGTTGGGGATTGACTGGATTGGAGATTCAAAGCCCTTTAAGAATTAGGGTGCAAACAGTTAAATAGTGCAAGTCGGAAAATCCGCTTGTATGATTAATTGAGCTGTTATGCAAAGTCCATAGAGATATGGGTGATTTTGACTTCTTCAGTCTACAAGAAAAGATTCGCAACGAGGACCAAGATGAGCCGTACCGCAAACCGACACAGGTGGGCAGGTAGAGAATACTAAGGCGAGCGAGAGAAAGATCCTTAAGGAACTCGGCAAACAAACTACCCGTAACTTCGGGAGATGGGTTCCCTGAACTTGTTTCAGGGTGCAACAAAAGTGTGCTGGTCGACTGTTTAACAAAAACACAGGTCCATGCAAACCCGTAAGGGAAAGTATATGGGCTGACGCCTGCCCAGTGCCGGTAGGTTAAAGGGATCCCTGTTTTACTTTCGGGTAACTCGGGGTGAACCGAAGCTCCGGTAAACGGCAGCAGTAACTATAACTGTTCTACGGTAGCCGAAAGTCGTTGCCGTAGTAAAACCTAGCTATATGCTGGAACATCCCGTTAAACAAGAGCTACTATGGTACAATTATCCTGTAGATAATGGTATCAAGTAAAAATGCTTTTGGTAGGGACAATCAGCAGGAAAGACTCAAGACAATTGGTTGGGTGGTAGGATTCATTGATGGTGAAGGCTGTTTTTCAGTTTCACTTCATAAAAATCCAACCACCAGGCTTGGTTGGCAAATAATGCCAGAGTTTGTAGCAACGCAAGGTGAAAGAAGCCTAAAATCTCTTGAAAAATTACAATCGTTTTTTGATTGTGGTCGAATTTTTGTGAATCGTCGATATGACAATCACAGAGAAAATCTTTACAGATTTTGTGTTCGATCATTCTCAGATTTGAAAGACAAGATTGTTCCATTCTTTCAAGAAAACAGGCTTCAAACTGCAAAATCTCAAGATTTTGAGATTTTTGCTAAAATAATAAATTTGATGGATAAGAAAGAACATCTTTCTAAAGAAGGTATCAAAAAAATTATTGCACTTGCAGCGACTATGAACACCAAGAAAAGAAAACAATTGTTTAGAGAATCCCCAGAGACTATACGCTAGGGTCCGATGTCATATCGGACATGATATAGTCCGATCTCTGTGGAGACACAGAGTTAACATTTCAGAGCGAAGTTCCTTGTCACTTAATTGGTGACGTGCACGAACGGCGTAACGAGCTAGCAACTGTCTCGAGGATCTACTCGGCGAAATTGCGTTGGCTGTGAAGACGCGGCCTACTTCCATCAGGACAAAAAGACCCCGTGAAGCTTTACTGTAGCTTGGCATTGCCCTCACATTTTTGGATTGTCTAGAATAAGTGGGAGATGGTTGACCTTCGGGTTGATTATCACCAGTGTAATACCACTCGTTTAAAAGTGTGGGGCTTACTTAACAGCTCTGGATACGAGTTGAAGGAAAGTGCTAGGTGGGCAGTTTGCCTGGGGCGGGTCCCTGCCAAAGAGTAACGCAGGGGCACAAAGGTTGGCTTGTGACCAATGGAAACGGTCATGAAAGCGTATAGGTATAAGCCAGCTTGACTGCGAGGCCGACGGGCCGAGCAGGTGCGAAAGCAGGTCTAAGTGATCCCCTGAAACCATATGGGTGGTTCAGGGCTTATCGGATAAAAGCTACTCCGGGGATAACAGAGTGGTCGCGCCCAAGAGTCCATATCGACGGCGCGGTTCGCTACCTCGATGTCGGCTCAGGTTATCCTGGGGCTGGAGAAGGTCCCAAGGGTTGGTCTGTTCGCCCATTAAAAACCTACGTGAGCTGGGTTCAGAGCGTCGCAAGACAGCTCGGACTCTATCCGATGGAAGCGTTTGAGCCTTGAGGGGAGCTCTCCTTAGTACGAGAGGACCAGGAGGGGGGAATCCCTAGTGTGCCGGTTGTCGCGTCAGCGGCAACGCCGGGTAGCTACATTCCTTTAGGATAACCGCTGAAAGCATCTAAGCGGGAAGCCGTCCCCAAGATTAAGGCTCGGTAAGACCCCTGGCAGAATACCAGGTCGACCCTTCGATTTCACTCAGGGTCATCCTTGGGTGAATAGGGTTGCTCCTTTGGTGAGTTTAAGGATTTCCTTTTTGGGAGATCCTGAGCGCAGCCGAAGGATGATAGGCAGGCAGTGGAAGCTCTGTAAAGGGTTAAGCTTACCTGTACTAATTGGTCGATGATTGGCGGACTTTTCTCTTCAGATTTCAGAGTGCAAGACAAGCTCTTTTCAAGATATTGTTCTGGTGACTTGGGCGGTGTGGAACTACTCTTTCCCATTCCGAACAGGACCGTAAAACGCACCAGCGCGGACGATAGTATACGGGCAACTGTATGCGAAAATACGTCGTCGCCAGAATAATGTCTTGAAGAAAGTAAAAAACAAGAAAGGTGGAAATGAAAATTGGCAACAAAAAAAACTTCAAGTAAAAAAGCCTCCACAATGGAGGAGTTGTTAATGAGGGCTGGCGGTTCTTTCAAAACCTTTTCTCCAGGGGAAAAAGTTAGCGCAAAACTTCTAAAAATTACCAAAAAGACGGCTACATTTGATATTGGTGGAAAAAGTGAAGCGGTGGTAGTTGGCGACTATTTCGATGAGGCGAGAGAATTTTTGTCAACCTTAAAAGAGGGGGACGATGTTGACGTTGAAATAATTTCCACTGAACCAACAAACGACGGGCTATTGGTTTCCCTGGGTAAAAGCGCTTTTGATGCCGTTTGGGAAAAACTTGAAAGTGCAAGAGGGGAGAAAAAACAACTAACGGTAACCGTTAAGTCCGGCTCTTCTGCCGGCTTGGTAGTGGAATATGATGGGGTATCCGGCTTTATTCCTAAATCTCAGCTTGGGAGCGATATTGCCAAAGATACGGACAAATTAGTTGGTACCAGGATTAAAGTCAAACCAGTTGAAGTAGGCAAGAGAGACAATAAATTGGTTTTTAGCGAAAGGGAAGTCTCGGAAGCGGACGAAATTAATCTTGTCAGGCAAGCTATGGAAACCATTGATAAGGATGAGGTCTTTGAGGGGACTGTGATGAAGGTAACCAATTTTGGAGCATTTGTTGAAATAAGTGTTAAGGTTGGAAAAAAGGAAATTCCCGTAGAAGGCCTCGTCCATGTTTCAGAACTTTCTTGGGAGAAAACGGCTGATCCTGCTGATGAAGTCAAAGTCGGTGACAAGATAAAAGTAAAAATGCTTGGAGTTGACAGGGGTAAATTAGCGCTTTCGGCCAAAGCCGCTCAGGATGATCCCTGGGAGGCGGCCGAGAAAAAATATAAAAAAGATCAAAAAGTGGTGGGGAAAGTGGTCAGGCAATCTGATTTTGGGACGTTCGTTGAGTTAGAGCCCGGGATAGAAGGGTTAATTCACATTACAAAAATTCCACCTGGGAAAAGGTTTGAAAAGAGCCAGGAAGTTGCCTGCTATGTTGAGGAAGTAGACAAAAAAGAAAGAAGAATTTCTCTGGGCCTCATCTTGACCGCAAAACCAGTGGGCTACAAGTAGTGTATAATGCTCCCAAATGGCCGGCTCATTGTTTGTTTGTCAGCAATGCGGGAATGAGTTTGCAAAATGGTTTGGGAAGTGCCCGAGTTGTGGGGAGTGGAATAGTCTTGTCGAAACCGCTGTTTTGACAAAAATCAAAAAGCAAAGATCAAAGAGCAAAAATGAAATTCGGAAACCTCAGAGCTTGACTTCGATAAAAATTGGTAAATCTTCAAGAATTTCAACTAAAATCTCTGAACTTGATAGAGTATTGGGCGGTGGAATCGTGCCTGGGCAAGTAATACTAATTGCCGGTGAACCTGGGATAGGAAAGTCTACTATTTTATTACAATTAGCCGGAAAACTGGCCAATGTACTCTATGTTTCGGGCGAGGAGTCAAGTCAGCAAATAGCCCTTAGAGCCGCCAGGTTAGGAGTCAAAAATAAAACGATACAGATTCTTGAAGAAACTGACGTTGACGCTGTTATTGATTTAGCCATTAGTCATCAATCATTAATCATCATTATAGATAGTATTCAAACAATGACAACAAATGACCTTTCGGGCATGGCCGGATCAGTGGGGCAAGTCAGGGAGTCAGCAAGTAGATTAGTGAGATTGGCCAAAAGTACGGGAATTCCCGTAGCCATGGTTGGTCATGTAACAAAGGAAGGGTCAGTGGCGGGGCCGGCAACTCTGGCCCACATTGTCGATACGGTTTGCTGGTTTGAGGGGGACACCAAAACCAGTCTGCGTCTGGTCAGGGCCGTCAAAAATCGCTTTGGCCCCACTGACGAAGTGGGAATTTTTGCCATGGGAGAAACTGGGCTAATTGCGGCGGATGATGCCAAAATCTTTGTGAGTAAGGTGAAAAAGGCAGTTTCGGGCTCTTGTGTAGCTTCGGTTATGGAGGGCACAAGACCGATTTTAGTTGAAATACAATCTTTAATTGTGCCCACGCGGCTTGCTTTCCCCAAGCGTACGGTTCAGGGTATTGACGTCAAAAGAATAGAAATGATACTGGCGGTTCTGGCAAGGAGAGTTTCAATTCCGGTAAATGAGTTTGATGTGATTATCAATGTCGTTGGAGGACTCAAGCTAAAGGATCCGGGCGCTGATTTGGCAATTGCGCTCTCAATTGCCTCTTCATATTTTGATAAAGCTCTGCCAAAAGATTTATTGGCCGTGGGGGAGATCGGTCTTCTGGGAGAAATAAGGGGAACTACGAGCGAAGAAAGAAGAATTAAGGAAGCGAGGAGGATGGGCTATGGCCAAGTAGCCTCAAGTAAGGGTTTTAACTATTTGTCACAGGTTATCCACAATTTTCTTAGGTGATACACAAATCCCAAAAAGCTGGGATTTTCTACATTTAATAAACTATAGGTGGACGGGAGATATGAATCTAAGATATTATGGGGTTTGACTTTGTTGACAGCGGGTGATATATTATTTTTGTTAGGACGTTCACAAAAAATCAAGCTCCGCATATCGCTGGTAGAACCACGAATGAGCAGAGCTTGACTCAATAAAATAACCGATTTGTCTTCAGGACAGGTGAAAGACAAATCAAACAAATCCTAGTCAGAAATGAATAGGGTTGTCAAGACCCGTTTGACGGGTTAAAGGCGAGATTGTTTCTCTAGAGGGAGGGCGGCATGTTGGGCAGGCACGCTGCCCTCTCTTTAGGGGAATAATCTCGCCCTTTTTTGTGGATACATTTCGATGGTTATGTTATGATTGGCTAGAAAATGCTCAAACAGTTAACACTAGATCAACGTGGTCGAGTTGCTGAGAAAGTCATGGATTGGGGGAACCTGGTTTTCATTGGCTTGGTAATCGTACAAGTTGTCCCCGGCGGGGAAGTTAATCTTCGGACTGCCTTGTTTGGAGTTGTAGCTCTCGTTGGGGCGTACTTTGGTGCTAACCGGATAATGATACGAGGGGGTGGTAGAAAGTGATGCTACCGTTGCAGCCATTTGAAATAATGATTCTTGCCGGGCTTGCTTTTTTTGTATTTTTGGGTTTAAGCAGTATTCGTGCAGCTGCCAAAAAATAGCTCCTATTCTATCTTATAGTTAGGTGTTGACAAATCAGGCCCCTCTGGTATACTTGCCTGTAGTTATTTCTGCCCCTTATTTTTATTATGTCTATAGAAGCAAGACCAGGACACCACATTTCTCGCTTGAGAGCAGTTCAATACGACATTAAAACGGTGTTGGGAAATATTGGTAAAAAACCAATTTGGAGTGCCTTTACCGGCGTTGTTGGGTTATCTTCAGTAGCAGCTCCCGTCAGTTTTGGTATGGATGATCTTGGTGCTGGTAGTGAAAGCAATACTTCAGAGATGCAAGATTTTTCAGTTTCTAGAGCTCGAGAAAACACAGGGATACTACTCCAACCTAATCATGATGACGTGCCTGAACAGATTACTATGCCTTTCGGATTAACGGATTACTTGAGTGGAGATAACGAATTGGGTGAAGAGGTGAATGAGGTAAGCAGAGTAAATGTGGAGCAATTTAAGACCTATTTTCAAGCCAGGGAAGACCTGGGTGGCGAAGCTATTTTCGAAAATGACGCTATGTTTGCTCAACTGGCGCTTCAAGTAAAGAATTTAGCTGACAGAGCACTTGGTTTCCACGACCGA
>MGGO01000002.1:519-13596 GCA_001792465.1 Candidatus Woesebacteria bacterium RIFCSPHIGHO2_01_FULL_44_10 | reverse complement strand
CCAACGCCAGCCGGTTCGACCGGAAACGTAGTGGCTGTCGGCTTTCTTGACAATAATACCTTCAAAACCGAGTTTGAGATACTTCTTATGCAGTTTCTTTATCTCCCGCGGATCATTGGTCAGTGTGTGCTCATCAATTTTAATGATTGGCCCGTTAATAATCGTTCTTTCCAAAATCGCTCGGCGATCAACGTATTTTTCACCCAATAGACTCTGGCCATCTTTCAATAAAACATCAAAGACCTGAAATTGAAGTGGAATGTCGCCAGATTTGGCAGTTACACCATGTTTGCGCCGCCTTTGCATAGTTGTTTGAAAGTCAACTAGTCGCTGCCTTTTGGGATCCATGCCGACCGCTTCAGTATCTAAAATTACCTCGTCAGCCTTGATACATTTTCCCAAACTAGCAAGTTCCGGAAAGACACTCTTATCAATGAAGTTTAAATTGCGGGTGTAAGTGCGTAAATAGTCAGGTTTTTTGTAATGGATTAAAATCCGCAAACCATCATATTTGGGTTCAACCGAAACCAGCCCCATTTTAGCCACCATTTCTTCCGGGCTTTTTAGTCTTTGGGCCAACATTGGTGCAATTGGGGCTTTGATATCTGGCTTGATCCCCGCTGAAAAATCTTTAAGACCTTTAGTCTTGACCAGTTTGGCCAGGTAACCAATGTCTGGTCGCATATTGTAAGCTTTTTCAAGTTTTCTCTTAGCCGATTTGTCACCTTTTTCAAGCCACGAAAGAGCGTCTAAAATCGTTTTGTCAGAAAAGCCCAAGCGGAGCCGCCCAACCGGAATCCGGGTAACAAACTTGACACTTAGTGGATCAAGCCTTGAGATCAACTTGGCTATCCCGCTTATTTTTCGCTCAACCGACTTTTCCCCTTCATCTTTGGCGATTCGCCTTAATTCGTCGTAAACTTCAGGAACGCTCGGGATTGCCAAATCATGAAGCCCGGTGGTTTTGGCAAGTGTATATGCTGTTAGTCCCAAATCTCCCAGTTCTTTGTATTTCTTTTGAACATCAGATTTTTCTTTTTTATAAGCGTCGGCAATGGCTACCACCATCATTCTCTCGGCAATGCTAAAAACCACGTTTTCGTAAGTGGGTGCCAAACGACCTAAAATTAGATAGACAATTTTGTCAATTTCATTAGCATTGGCTTTACCAAAAAGGTTTGCCAATATTTTGGTAATCTCAATTCTTGAAGAGGTCGCTTCTAACTTTTCAAGGAACAAAGCCAGGTCAGAGAACTTCATGCTAAGCTCTAAAATAACTCGCAAAGAAGATAAAAGCAAATATCACAACTAAAATAAAACCTATGCCAAAGGCAATGCTTAACACCCCATGGGCCATATCGTCATCTACCGCTTTGTGAATTCCATCACCCACCAAAGTCAGACCGAACAAAGTGGGTAAAATCAAAACCATGTACAAAAATTGTGGATCCTTGGGCATGTTAAGGTTTAGTTAGAATAATGTATCGCGCCGCCTTCGTACTTCCCTCTTTTTTAATTATACCTTTTTCAACCAAGTCCTTGAGATCCCTCAAAACAGTATCTACTGAAACCATGGGCAAAACTTTTTGCAGATCGGCCATGATGGCAGAACCCTGATCGGAGAGGTATTCAACCAGCCTCATTTGGCGTTCAGAAAGGACAATTTGTTTACCCATCTTCACTTTCAATCTGGTATCAAGCGACAGTTTTCTGACTTTTTCTTTGATTTTGGAAATCTCAGTTGCCAAAACTTCACAAAAGTACTCAAGCCAACCGGTCAGATCACGGTCAGCGATGTTGGGTGACTGAGTGTCAACTTGATAAAAAGCCTCGTAGTAGCTAGCCAAATCACGGTCAAAATGCTCTTCCAGAGCAAAAAAGCGCTTGACGTCATAGCCTTCGCGCAAAAGAACCAGAATTGCAAAGGCGCGCGAAACCCGGCCGTTGCCTTCAACAAAAGGATGAATCGATACCAAAACATAGTGGGCAATGCCGGCCCTCAAAACCGGATGAACTCCCTCCCTGACCTCAACGCTGTTGAACCACTCGAAAAAACCGTCCAAAAGGTACGGTACTTCGACAAAGGACGGTGGACGCAGAATCACCTTTCCCGTCCCTTCCTCTCTGATAACCACCTGGGTGGTTCTTATTACTCCAACTTTTTCCTCGGGAACAATTTTTTCAACCGTTAGGGCGTGAATTTGGGCCAGAAGATCTTTGTTATAATCGCTCTTTTGATGACTCAGCTCTTCAAGAAGGGTAATTACTTTTCTGTAATTGATGACTTCCTGAACGTCGCGTGCTCGACCATAGACTTCCTGACCCTCCATGATCTTTTTGGCTTGAACCAGTGAAAGTTCGTTTCCCTCAATGTGGGTACCATGGTAAACAGTTCGCTCGATGGCATCAGTTACAAATTGCTTTTCAAATGAAGGTATCAGTGGAGCGTGTTCAATTACCTCTTTGGCCCCCTCAATCACGCCAATGGATTTGAGAATTTTATTGGTGATTGTGTACTTGGGTCGGTACATCCGCTAATTTTAACATATTTTCTGCAACTTTTGCGGAATATTTTGTGTTATACTGAACCAGTGGCAAAAATTCACAAAAAGATCAAAAAACACGCAACTGGTTTCCGCAAAGAACTGACTGAGCAGCTGCTCAAGCTAGCTACAAGTGGTTTAGGATTGGTGGCGGCACTAGCTTGGAATGAATTAATTAAAGAACTAGTCAACAATTTTATCAAGCCTTTTACCGGCAAATTTTCAGGCCTAATTTCACTTTTCATTTATGCCGTGATTGTGACCATCCTCGCCGTCACCGTGACTTATAACCTAACGAAGCTCATTAAGAAGAAGTAATGTAGTCTGCAGCCAACTCCTCGTGGTGATCCCTTACTGCATCTACCATTTCCTTTGAGTCGAACCCTATCAGATTGCACAGAGGCATATCTCTATAATTCGTAATTATTATCTTATTGCCATCCACACCTTCAATATAGGTTCCCTGCTCCACCCCCAGCATAATTTCTACACTTCGCATATTTCCTTAGTTTAAAACTATAAACTAATCTTTTCAACCCCCTTTAGACCTTTTACAAAGTGCGGGTCGGCGGTGGTAATGATTGCTTGTTTACTCCGCACTACTGCCATGACTACCTTACGGTGATCGTGATCAAGCTCCGAAAAAATATCATCCAGCAGCAGAGTCGGGCGCTCTCCCGCTTTTTCTTCAACAAAGGCGAGCTCAGCCAACTTCAACCACAAAACTCCCATGCGCTGTTCCCCCCTGGAGCCAAAACGCGCCAGGTCACGTTTTTTAAGCCTGAAAACAAAGTCATCTCTATGTGGCCCAACCAAGGTTGTGGCAGCGGCGATTTCCTCGGTTGCGTATTGAGCCAGGCGTGCTTCGGAAATGGCTGATTTATCATAATCTAGCGAAAAATCCTGGCTATTGATCGCCCCAGTTTGATTAATAAAATCGATCAAACCCTGTCGGGCCGCCGACAGATTATCTCCGTTTTTGATCAAAAGCTGATTCCAAAACAAAAGTTGTGATCGGTTGGTTCCCTCCTCGCGAATGCGCCACAAAAGCCGGTTGCGCTGGCGCAAACCTTTTTCATAAGAAAGAATTGCCCGGCGGTACTCGCGGTCGACTTGCGACAAGACCGTATCCAAAAAGCCTCGCCGGTGGCTAGGAGACTCGGTCACCAAATCCAGATCCTGTGGGCCAAAGGCCACCACCCGGAAAATACCGGCAAAATCAACCAACCGTTTACCCACGCCGTTAATTAAAAGTTTTTTTGTTGGCCAGCCATTTTCTCCCCTGGTTAAAATCACTTCTAAAATATCTCCGCCCACCTTAGCCTTAACCCTGGCAATTTCAGCCTTGTGATTGATCATTTCTTCCTGAAGGCTTGCTTTAAAACTTTTCCCGGTGGAAGCTGCGTAAATGCTTTCCAAAACATTTGTCTTGCCACTGGCATTGGGGCCAACGATGACAGTAGTTTTGTTTGAGAACTCAAAAACTTGGGCTTTGAAATTACGGAAATTAGTGAGACGAATTTTGGTAATCATTTACTTTTGACAATTGGCACAAATAAAAGTGCCGCGGCCGCCGACAACCACACGCCTAATCTTTGCCCCACAACGCCGACAACTCTCGCCGACGCGACCATAAACCAAAAAATGCTCTTGATAACGGCCTTTTTTACCTTCGGCGGTAATGTACCATTGATCACTGGCCCCTTGATATTTGAGACCGATTTTCAAAATCTCTTCAATTGCGCCCAACAATTTTGACTGTTCACTTAGACCCAGACTGTTAGCCGGTCGTCTCGGGTTAATCTTGGCTTCCCACAGGGCATCATTGGCGTAAATATTGCCCACGCCACTTAATTTTTCCTGGTCTAAAAGCAAAATCTTGACCGGTCGGCGCGTGCTAGCCAATATTTCTTGAAATTTTTTGAGGGTTAAATTTTTGAGTGGCTCAGGCCCAAGTTTCTTGACGAATGGTTCAGCCTCAACCTCGGCCGTTTTTTCAACTTTGATCCAGCCGAATTTGCGGGAGTCATTAAAAAAGAGGTTGGCATTTTTATCAAGATGAAAAACAACATGAGTATAAGAGCTTTCTTTATTTGGCAATTTAGGAGAACTGAAAACCACCTGACCGGTTAATTTGAGGTGAATCAAAAATGAATAGCCGTTGGTTAGGTCAATCACCAAAACCTTACCAAACCGTCGCAGACTTTTAACTCTTCCGCCAACTAATTTTTCCTTGCCTGAGGCAAAAATTTTGGCCACACGGACGTCAATTTTCTCGATTTTATGGCCAACCAAATATTTCTCTAATTGGCTTCTAATTGTCTCAACTTCTGGTAACTCAGGCATTTGTTGCATTATATACAAAAACGAGGTCTGTGGCGATTCTTCCTCTTGACTCAAGATAACAAATTTATGTATAATTTTATCACTATGATTACTAGTCAGAATTTGCGCACAATTACCGATATGAGAAAGGACGCAGATGGTCTACTGCAGATGGCTGCACGCCTCAGGCAACCTGTCGGGATTCTTAAAAACAACAAACTTAAAGCTTACCTCATTGACGCCAGAACTCTGGAAGCACTGGAGGCCTTTGTCGAAGACTATCTCGATAGCAAAATGGTTGATGAGAGGCTTCATAACGCCAAAAAAAGCGACTTCGAGGACTTTGAAAAAATGTGGATAGAGGAAAATCTCCCCCGGTAAATAGAATGTCTTACAAGATAGAATCTCACAAGCGTTTTAGAAAAGACATCAAAAAAGTTCCCAAACACCACCAAAAAAATATTCACAGAGTCATTCTAGAATTGGCCAATAATCCGAAGAAAAAACCACCAAACTCAACTGCACTAAAAGGAGAAAAAGATGTTTATAGAATCCGATTTGGTAAGTACCGCCTGATTGTCTCTTTAAAACATCCCGCTAAAGAAATATTTATTATTGGAGTTGTCCCAAGGGGTGAAGTTTATAAAATCTTGGAAAGATTGTTGGGTTAAACCTTTGCTTCTACCTCAGGTAATTCCGGCATAGTTGTATTTTACCTCAAATGCCAAGGTTGACAAGACTATTGACAATTGTGATATATTATAGGAAATGGATCCTGAAAAGAAAGGTGGTCGAAGAATTCTGTTCTGGGGAGAAAAAGAGCCACCTCCTCCAATAGGGGTCAATCTTTCAACTGATTCTGGAGGCACCGACTATAGAAATTGGCGACGTCTTGATAGGCTCTCCTCGGGCTACTCTACCAGATGGGATTTTCCAACCCCTAGTGGATCCCACAAGGTACTTCTTCAAGTTTATAGAGACACAGATAATCAGAAGAGGAAAGTTTACTTAGTTCAAGTTCGAACGATTGAAGCCGGTGCCAAAAAACCCTCGGAAGCGAAAAAGATTGTCGTCGGAGTAGACCACCCTTTCTATATTAATGAGGTTGATTCCAGCCGGCCGTTTATCGCTTTCTCGATTATTAATGAACATTTGCTGCTTCGCTCAGATAAAGAGGAGGGGCTCGTTTTAACATTCTCGAACGAGTTATCTCAGGCCTAACTTCTTTACAAAATTTTTAATTTCTTTCTTGAATCTCTCCTTGGAAAATTTCTTTGCGTGGGTTTGAAGTGCTTCTTTATCCCACTTTATTTGATTAAAGCGCTTCATGGCCCTTTGAATTGCTCTCACTTTAGTATTCTTGACCAAGATGCCAGTTTTACCGTCAATAACAGTTTCTCTATAACCGCCGGAGTTCAGAGCAATAACCGGTGTACCCGCGGCCATCGCCTCCACCGGTGTCATGCCAAAATCAACATCTTTTTCCAAAGCCATAAAACCCTTGGCTTTGGCATAAAGGTTAAAAAGTTCTTGATCACTAACTCTCCCCAAAAGTTCGACGTTTTGACTTTTCAACTCCTCAAGTCTTTTTCTGGTCCCCGCCCACCCTGCTTGCTCACCAGCAATTTTTAGCTTAACCCCAACCTCAACCGCTGCTTTTACAGCTTGTTCTAAACCTTTTCCTCCCACGAGTCGTGCCGCAATGAAGAAGTAATTTTCCTTTTTGACTTTTTGACTCGCTTTGACCAATCTCTCAACCTCCACCGGCGGGTAAATAACCGTGGACTCTCTACGATAAAATTTCTCAACCCTCGCCGCAACATTTTTAGAGTTTACTACCCAATAATCCACCTCCTGAGCCGACGTAAAATCAAAAAGTCTCAAAAAATGATTGACAACTAAAGCATAAACCCTAACCGGCCAATACTTTTGCCAGTTGATGCTTGTCTGGTAACCATATAAAAATCTGGGCGGTGTGTGGCAATAGGCAATAACTTTTGTCTTTTTCCCCCTCACAAAGCCCCGGGCAATGTAGCCAGAACAGGAAGTAATAACCAGGTCATAATCGGATAAATCTATACTTCTCCAAATTGAGGGCAGAAGAAAGCGAAGCGGTGAATACAAATTACCGTGCTTAATGAGCCAAGCCCAAGAACTCTGTCTAATTTTTCTGTCTGCAAACTGTTTAGCCGCGGTAGAATTTTTAACCAAAAACGCAGTATAGATTGGAGCTTGTGGAAACAGGTCGGCCAGAACCCGCAAAACTCGCTCAGCCCCGCCATACTCTTTCAAATAATCATGTACCAATGCTACTTTCATTAAAACAAACTCCCTTGATTTTTCTTTTCCACCTGCCCTTTTAACTTATGATACGCCGTCCAGCGCCCCATGGCCGCGTACATGGCAAGTTCGGTCTCAACCGAAGTCAGTCTGATCCCATCAACCTCGATCACTTCATTATCCGAAGCATTATAAAATTTCTTGCCCACCCACCAGTCGCCATAAACTTCTACCAAAATCTCGTCAATTACAAACTTTCCAAAATAGCTTTTGAACTGATCCAATTTCTTGTAAGCAACTTTCTCAACTAGGAAGTCTTTTAAAATTTTGTTGGCGGCCAGTGCCGTATCTTTGTCTGCCAAAACATCAATGTCGTCAACCCCCATCTCGTAGCCTTGCAACTTTAGACTCGCCGTTCCCCGAATAGCATATTGCTTACCGGCCAATTTCTGAGCAATTTTTTTTGCAACTTTCTTTATTTCACCAAAACTCGGATCTTTTTTACTAAAGCTTCCTCCCATCTTTTGGACACGCGTAGTAAGACTTTTAAAGCCATATTCTACAAACAGCTTAACTACCTCCGGCCGGTCTACCCCCCAGTCATTGGCGCTGGTTAAATCAAGCTTTATTCCGGGAACATTTGTGACAATCTTTGCAAGCCGCAAACTCATCTCCCCCGATTCCCTGCCAACTTTTAGTTTCTTTTGTATTGGCTCTTTTACCTTGCTAAGATTTTTGAAAACATTACGAAACCCACCAAACTTGGAGAGTAGACTTATAGCTGTTTTAGGCCCGATTCCTGGCACACCCTTGTAGTTGTCAGACGGGTCTCCAACCAAGGCTTTATAATCAACAATCTGCGCCGGCATCACTCCCATTTTCTCTTTAACTTTTGCTTCATTCATTAAGGTTGCGTCGCTTAGGCCCCTGGCAGGAAGATAAACTTTAATTTTACGGTCAACCAACTGGAGAATGTCTTTGTCTCCGGTAACAATTACTACTTCACCAACTTTCGACTTTTTGGCAATAGTTCCAATCACATCATCGGCTTCAAAGCCGACTTTTTCGTAAATTGGAATGCCCATTGCCTTAGCCACATCCTTGGCTTTAGGAAACTGGCTGTCCAAATCCGCTTCCATTTCCGGACGCTGCGCTTGGTATGCCTCATGCATTTGCCGCCGAAAAGTCGGCTCTTTACGGTCGAAAGCAATAGCAACATGAGTAGGGTCCAGGTCTGTAATCACCCGCAAGATCATGGAAACAAAACCATAAACGGCATTTATCGGCTCACCGCTTTTGGTGGTTAGTGGTGGCAAAGCATGATACGCCCGGTGCATAATCGCGTTGCCATCAATCAAAACCAGCTTACTCACACTTCTTTACCGTTTTTCTTTTTCCCCACAATTTTCTCGAAGGCTTCGCGGTCGAGGGTTTCCTTTTCTAAAAGTGCCTTACCAACAGTGTCAAGCGCTTTCCTCTCTTTTTTGATTATCTGCTCTGCAGCCTTGTAGCCATCATCTATAATCGCCTTGACCTCATTATCAATCCTTTCCTGCATCGCCGGGCCAACTTTTGCTTCCTCATACCAATTTAATTTTCCAAAGTCGCCAACATCTGAATCCGGCCCCCAGTTAACCGGCCCCAAAGAACTCATCCCAAACTCAACAACCATTGCCCGGGCCAGGCGCGTTGCCACCTCAATGTCATTGGCAGCGCCACTGGTCATTTCACTAAAGACTATCTGCTCGGCAGCTCTGCCTCCAAGCATTGACGTAATCTGCTGCAGCATCCTGGTCTTGGTTTCATGAGTTCTGTCTGCCGCAGGCGGAATCATGGTGTGGCCCAGACTTAATCCCCGGGCGACAATCGAAATTCTGTGAACTGGATCCATTTGAGGCAAGTTGTGGGTTACAATCGCGTGACCCGCTTCATGATAAGCGGTAATTTTTTTGTCTTCTTCCCTCTGAAGGCGCTTTTTGGCCGGACCCAATTTGACTTTCGTAGCCGCTTCCTCAATGTCCTTTTCCCCAATTGCCTCTTTGTTTTCTCGAGCGGCCAAAATGGCTGCCTCGTTGAGCATGTTTTCCAAATCAGCACCGGAGAAACCAACGGTGCGATCGGCCACTCTGTCCCAGTTAATGTTTTTTGCAAACTGCTTGCCCCGAGCGTGAATTTTCAAAATCGGCAATCGCCCTTCTTTGTCCGGCATATCAAGCATCACCCGACGGTCAAACCGTCCGGGACGAAGTAGGGCCGGGTCGAGAAGATCCCCGCGATTGGTAGCCGAGATTACGACAACTTGATCATTAGGAGTAAAACCATCCATTTCGACCAAAATTTGATTTAAGGTCTGCTCGCGTTCGTCGTGCCCGCCAATTAGACCCCGACCGCGCTGGCGGCCAATAGCGTCAATCTCGTCGATAAAGATAATCGATGGAGCCGCGGCTTTGGCTTGTGAAAAAAGATCCCGTGCCCGCGCTGCACCAATTCCCACTAACATTTCCATAAACTCGCTGCCGGCAATACTAAAAAAGGGTACCCCAGCTTGGCCTGCAACAGCTCTGGCAAGCAAAGTTTTCCCAACGCCCGCGGGGCCAACCAAAAGGACACCCTTTGGAGTTCGCGCTCCGATTTTTTTGTATTTGGCCGGATTTTTCAAAAAATCAACAATTTCCTCGAGCTCTTTTTTGGCGTCATCAACTCCAGCCACGTCAGCAAAGGTCACATCCTGTTTGCCCTTGGCAAAGACCTTAGCTTTACTTTTGCCAAAAGAAAAAATATCTGCCGCTCCCTTATTTTGGGCCCGGACGACAAAAAAGAAAAAGCCTGCCATCAAGACAATCGGCAAAACGACGCTGCCGATTTCACTAAAAACTTTAGCCACGGACTGATCGGAAATACCATAATTTACGTCGGCCGGGTTAAGGCCATAGCTTTCTAAAAGTTCGGTAAAGCTTATGTCTTTTTCTTTAGTTGAGACTTTCAAATCGTCCTCACTGTAGGTCAACAGGAGTTTTTCATCCTGAACAACAACCTCTTTAATTTTCCCTTCCCGGATATCAGCCATTACTTGGGAAATTTCAACTTGCGTGCCGTCGACCTGAAGTTGTAAAAAAGAAACAACCAGCGGGGCCATAAACATAAAAATAAGAAGTGCAATGACCACCCGCCAGAGATTGATTTTCAACTTTATTTCTTTCCTTTTTTTCGGTTTGGATTTGGCCACGGGGTTATTTTACCTTACTTTGGCGCCATTTGGAACAGACTCTTGAAGATTAAATAATATCGGCGGGGTTTCTTCATCATCTTTTTCTACAGCCATCAACATCATCCCTTCGCTCATATCGCCTTCAGGGCCAATCTTTTTTGGTCCCAAATTGACAATAAAAGGAAATTGTTTACCCTCCAGATCGCTTGGCTTGTAAAACTTCATAATTCCAGAAAAGATAGTTCTTTTCCCAATCTCTTTTCCTAATTCAACTGTCAGTTTCATCACCCAATGACTCCACTCGGGCACCTCGGCTTTAATAACCGTCCCAATGCGAATATCCAATTTTTGAAAATCTGTTATGGAAATTTTGTCACTCATAAGAGGCCCATTTTTTCTTTGACTTCAACCACTGTCTGACTGGCAATTTGTCTGGCTTTTTTAGCACCTTCCCGCAAAACTTTTTCAACATATTCCGGATCTTTTTCAAGTTTTTTTCTTTCTTCTTGAATTGGCTTTAACTCTTCATAGATTGCCCCCGCCAGCTCGTTTTTCAGCCCCTGATACTTGATACCTGACCTTTGATACTGCTTTTCATATTCTTTTCTTTTCTTCTCTCCACCGAAAAGCTCAACTAAGGTCATCAAAGTATGAACCCCGCCCTCCTCAGGAGCTTTGTTTCCGCGACCAGAATCGGTTGGTACCTTGGCCAGTTTTGTTTTGATTGTTTCCAAATTGTCAGTTAAGTTTACGTAACTTCCCTCAACCGACTTACTCATCTTTCCTTCACCAGTCAGAGAGGGAACATAATGGCCCTCGGTTTTCATCTGCTTTGGTTCCGGAAAATCCGTGCCGTAGAGATTGTTCATCTTTTTCGCAACTTCTCCAGTTACTTCCAAATGAGGGAGTTGGTCATCTCCGACTGGGAGCGAGTTGGTTTTATAAAGTAAAATGTCCGAAGCCATTAGAACGGGGTAGTAAAGAAGGGCAATAGTATTACTTTCAGGATATTGCTTGACTTTCTCCTTGTAGGTCGGCAGGTGACTAAGTCTTGCAATCGAAACAACAGTTGAAAAGAGATATGCCAATTCAACATGTTGAGGTACTTGAGACTGGATAAAAAGAATCGCGCTCTTAGGATCAAGCCCCGCCGCTAAATAATCTAAAACAACTTCTCTAATATTCTTTTTGAGGATCTGGGGGTCAAATGGAGTGGTCATAGCGTGCAAGTCAGCAACCATAAATAAAGGTTCATAATCGGGGTTTCCTTGCAACGCAACCATTCCCTTGACCATGCCAAGATAATTCCCCAAGTGCAACCTTCCAGTTGCCCTGATTCCCGACAAAACTCGCTTTTTTGTCATAACAGTCCAATTTTAAGCTAAATTCGAGGAAAAGGGAAGCAAACTTTTGTGCCAGGGGAGAGGATCGAACTCTCGACCTCCGGTTTATGAATCCGGTGCTGCCACCAACTGAGCTACCCTGGCGCTATGCGTATTTTACCAAATTTTGTGGTATAATACGAAAGTTCGTTAACATGCGGGGTAGTGTACGGCTGCACGGGAGGCTCATAATCTCCCAGGCTAGGTTCAACTCCTAGCCCCGCAACCGATTCGGAGCGTATTATAAAAATAGCTTTAGCCATTTTTTCCAATTAGAATCTGGAAGATATTCATCATCCGTTTCGAGCCTTGGAGCTAATTTTTTTATTTCATCCTGATCCGGCAGGACAACAATTGTTTCCCCTTCCCTGGCCAATCCCAGTTTATCTCGTGCCGTTGTTTCCGCAAATTCACTACTGGTAACATTACTCACTTCATCCCTTAGGTTTTCATTTTCAATCTTTAGTTGTTCTACTTTCCTCCTTGCTTCCTCAACTTTATTATTAGCCGCTACTATCCTAACAATATTCCTGACCAGTGAAATTGTTAGTAAGAAAGCTAAAATCAGCAACCCCCATCTGGGCAAAGAAACACCTATAATTCTGGTTGCTTTTTTATATAAATTTGCTATCATATAAGTCACCGCTTACAATATAGGATATGTCCGAACCGCTAAAATTACTTCTACCTAATTTTATCAAAAATCTAGAAGATCTGGGGCGCTCACCGTCTACGGTTCTTGCCTACAGAGCAGATCTTGAACAACTCATCGCTAACTTGCTGGCAAAAAGCAGGGTTTTACCCGAGCAGGTCCGCCCAGATGACATCCGAGAATTCAGAGATTCACTTCTAACTAAAAAATATACCCCCAAGTCCGTTTCCAGAAAACTAAACGCTATAAAGACATTCTTTAGATGGTTAATTGCAGAAAAGAAAGTTGCCCAAAACCCCGCTAAGGACGTTGGTCACCCTAAAATTGCTCTTCAACTTCCAAAATTTTTGTCTCAAATCGAATACAGAGCCCTAAGAGACGTCGTCAGAACCGATACCAGAATAGCAACAATTGTTGAGCTTATTTTACAAACCGGCATGAGGATCTCAGAAGTAGCCAGCCTCAAACTTGAAAATATTAAAGACAACAAATTAATTATTGAAGCCTATGCTACACAACCCCAGAGAACAGTAGCTTCAAATCTTCCAGCAAAACACTCGGTGGATCTTTATTTAAAAGAAAGACCAAAGTCAGACTCCCCTTACGTTTTTGTAAGCAAAAATGGCAAGCCTCTGGCAGTCAGAAATATCCGGGCTGCAATTGACCGTTACATGGAAAGGGCCGGAA
>MGGO01000002.1:0-476 GCA_001792465.1 Candidatus Woesebacteria bacterium RIFCSPHIGHO2_01_FULL_44_10 | reverse complement strand
CTCCCAGGCCGTTGGCCACAAAAGACTTTCCACCACCGAGCGCTATTTGGAACTGGCCGAACTCAAAGAACCGGGCAAGAAGCAGGTTCTTGAAGAGCTTTAAACTCTCCCCGGCCGCTTGACAACTGTTGATTACATATGCTATATGTTAGACATATGATTAGAACTCAAGTTTACTTACCTGAAGACCTTTATCAAGAACTGCGCTTGCTGGCAAGGAGGGAGGAGCAACCAGCGGCAAAAGTGATACGAGATCTTCTAAAAACCGGTCTAAAGAAAAGGGTAAAAAGCAAAAAACGGAATGCCGGCGACTTGCTGCTGGAAATAGCCAAAATCGGTGCTCGAGGGCCCAAAGACTTGTCTGTCAACCACGATAAATATCTTTACGGATGATAAAATATCCAATTGTTTCGGATACCAGCGCTTTTATTTCACTGGCTTCAGTAACCGACAGCAATCACAAAAGGGCTCGCGAA
>MGGO01000001.1:18957-24622 GCA_001792465.1 Candidatus Woesebacteria bacterium RIFCSPHIGHO2_01_FULL_44_10 | reverse complement strand
AGTTAATGGCACTTGTGGGAATGCTTCTGGTTTCAAAGTCTGCCTATGAAATTAACCGAGCTTTTGCAAAACAAAACTAGAAACTTCATTTGGTTAACCTTAGGCCTCGTCTTAATTGCCGTTGGGCTATATTTTCATTCCGCTCAGAGTGTCCTTTCTTTTGACCGGGTTCCGGACTATCAAGAAACTGTAAACCAGGAATCACTCCCAGTTCGGGTAAGAATTGAGAGAATTGGAATTGATTTGCCAGTAACCGAGTCCAAAATCAAAAACGGTGTTTGGGAAATTTCCGATACTGGGGCGAGCCATTTGGGAGTTTCTGGTCGACCCGGGAAAAGTAACATGGTTATTTACGGTCACAATAGAGCTCATCTTTTTGGCCCGCTTTTCAAGATTGAGGGGGGAGATATAGTTGAAATAAGAGATGAAAATGATGAGGTCTACATTTATATGGTTGAAAAAATTCTTGAAGTTAATCCCAACCAAGTTGAAGTTATTGCCCCAACCGAGGAAGAAATTCTAACCCTCTATACCTGTTCGGGCTTTTTGGATTCCAAGAGGCTTATTGTCGTTGCCAAGCCGATCTGATAAAGTGGGGTATGGCCTTTAAACTTCCAGATTTACCCTACGCGTATAATGCCCTTGAGCCCTACATTGATGAGGAGACAATGAAGCTTCACCACGACAAGCACCACGCGGCTTACGTGGACAACTTAAATAAAGCGCTGGAGGGACAGCCCGAACTAATGCAAATGCCAATTGAAGAACTTCTGGCGAATTTAGATAAAGTTGAAGAGGGGAAAAAACAGGCTGTAATTAACCACGGCGGAGGACACGCCAACCATAGTTTATTTTGGGTAACAATGAGACCCTTCGACTCCGCTCAGGGCGGGCCAACCGGCAAATTATTAGATGCGATTGGCACCGCTTTCGGCAGTTTTGAAACCTTTAAAGAAAAATTTACCGAGAAAGCCATGGGTATTTTTGGCTCAGGCTGGGCCTTTTTGCAAATTGATGATGGTAAATTATCTCTCAAGCGCCACTCATTTCAAAACTCACCTTTGATGCACGGCAAGGTACCTCTTTTGGGTCTGGACGTTTGGGAACACTCGTATTACTTAAAGTATCAAAACCGCCGCGCCGAGTATATCGAAGCCTGGTGGCATGTGGTCAACTGGCAACAGGTCGCGGAGAACTTCAAGAAAGTATGAGAAACATTTTGATTTTAGTCCTCGTCGCCGTGGCATTAGGATTGGGGATTTTTGTAGCGAGAAAATATTTACCGTCGCTTACCCCTCCTAGCAAAGACATTCGCCAATCTCTGCCGCAGGGGGCTGATTTGGCCTACCCTTTAACTATTCCCGACGGGAAAAGAATCGGTATTTTTGCCGACCTCAAGGGTCAAGCCCCCCGGGTGCTGGAGTTTGACACCAATGGCACACTTTTGGTTAGTCTAACCAGCCAGGGAAAAGTATTGGCACTGCCCGATGTAAACAACGATGGCCAGGCAGACAAAATCGTTGAGGTTTTGACTGGTCTGAACCGACCTCACGGATTGGCCTTTGACGGGAACAATCTTTATGTGGCTGAGACAGACAAAGTGTCAAAATATGTTTACGACCCCAGGGATTTTTCGGCTGATAATCCTCAAGTTATTTTTGAACTTCCCGGAGGAGGAGGACACTTCACCAGAACAATCAGGATAACCGGGGATAAGCTTTTTGTCTCCATTGGTTCATCCTGCGACACTTGTGTGGAAACAAACCAGTTTCGGGCTAGTCTTTGGACAGCCAATCTTGATGGTAGTGACTTGAAACCCTTTGCCACGGGACTCAGGAATACCGTCTTTTTTACTTTTGATAGGGCGGGCAACATTTGGGGAACCGATATGGGTCGAGACTTTTTGGGAGATAACTTGCCTCCGGATGAAATTAACATTCTTGAGGAGGGCGAAAACTACGGTTGGCCATATTGCTACGGTAACCAGGTCAGGGATTCCAAATTCAGACCCGGAGAGTTTAGCGATTTTTGCCCGACGACCACGCCACCTGTTTGGACCCTTGATGCCCACGTTGCCCCTCTGGGTTTGGCTTTTGACCGCTCTGGGGATTTGTATGTTGCCCTGCACGGCTCTTGGAATTCAACGATCCCCGTTGGCTACAAGATCATCAAACTTTCGGTTTTTGCCGGCAGCGTAACCCGGGCGGAAAACTTCATAACCGGTTGGCTATCAGGTCGTGAAGTGCTGGGCCGGCCGGTAGACATTATTTTTAATGAAGCGGGCAAGATGTTTATTTCAGATGACAAAGCGGGTCTAATATATGTCTTTAATTAGCGCGTTGGTTTTAGGTATTATTCAGGGCTTGACTGAGTTTTTGCCGGTTTCCTCCTCCGGGCACTTGGTCCTGGCTCAAAACTTACTCCCCGGCTTTGATCAACCCGGAGTGTTATTTGACGTTATCTTGCACGCCGGGACCCTTTTGGCAATTGTAATTTATTTTTGGAAAACACTACTTGGGTTGAGTAAAAATTATCTGGTTTTACTTGCCGTCGGGTCGATACCGGCGGCGGTTGTGGGCTATCTTTTTAGCAATTTCGTTGAAGGACTTTTTGGCAGTGTTAAAGTTGTTGGTGTGGCACTTTTGGTAACGGCGGCTATGAATTTCATAACCGATATGGTAAAAGAACGGGAAGGAAAAAAAGTAAAAGTTTGGGATGCCTTGGTGGTTGGCTTTGCCCAGGCAATAGCGATCATTCCCGGGCTAAGCCGATCGGGTTCAACCATTTTTGCCGCAACTTCAAGAGGGATTGAAAGGCAAAAGGCAGCGGAGTTTAGCTTCCTGCTTTCCGTACCGGCCGTTTTGGGGGCTAACTTGTTGCAATTTTCAAAATACGGAGGGGATTCTTTTGGCTGGTCACTCTACGCGGTAGGATTTTTGGCGGCGCTGGTTTTTGGGCTATTGTCGATTAAATTAACCTTGAGTTTTTTGCAAGCCAAAAACTTCAAGATCTTTGGCGCTTATTGCCTCATGGTTGGATTAGTGGCCATATTTTTGGGATAAAAAGGACCAGGCCGGCAACTATTGCCAAGACCGCAGAAAATAAAACCGCAGCCGCTGAGATGTCTTTGGCGGCTTTGGCCTGAGGATTAATCTCCGGGCTTGCCAAGTCCACAATCTTTTCCAAAACGGTGTTGATAAGTTCCAGGATTAAAACAAAATAAATTACCAACAACAAGATTAGCCACTCCAAGTAATTGAAGCCCAAAACTGCCGCGGCAACCAAGACAACGAGGGCGATTACCGAATGGATTCGAAAGTTGGGCTCACTTTTCATGGCTGAACCAATTCCGGCAAAAGCGTATTTGAAACTCCTGGTTAGTCTACCTTTCTGGCTCACGGTTCCATTGTAGCAGAATTTTGTGTTAGGATGAATTATGAGGCAAAAATTCTGGGCCATTATCCCACTTGCGCTTATTATCGCTCTTTTGGTTTTGGCCAAAACTAAGGAGAAAGTGTCATCTGTGGCTGCTGCCTGTACGCCAATGAATTATACGGGCAGCGTTGAAAGTGAAAATATTGGAACTTTCTTTGGACAAAAAGTAGCCGTCCCCACGCTTGCGGAGGCTGAATATAATAGCGCTGTTCTTGGCGTGGCTGACTCTGAAAGGCGCTGGGTTGAAGTTGACTTGTCTGAGCAACGCTTACGCGCCTGGGACGGGAATGAGTTGTTTCTCGAGACGGCGATTTCTACGGGTCTGCCCTGGTGGCCGACACCAACGGGTGAATTTCGAATTTGGGTCAAACTCCGGTCAACTAAAATGGAGGGCGGGGAAGGCAAGTATTATTACAACCTGCCCAACGTTCCGTATGTCATGTATTTTGAGGGTTCGGGGATACCCCGCTACCGCGGTTACGGCCTGCACGGCACGTATTGGCACAACAGCTTTGGGACGCCGAGAAGCCACGGTTGTGTCAATCTCCCCACTCCGGTTGCCCAGCGACTATATAGCTGGACGACTCCCGTCATCCCGGATGGCAAGGGTGTCGTCTTTGCCGACGAGAATAATAAAGGGACAAGGATTGTGATTCATGACTAACTTAGTTATTTCCTTTCTGGCCAGTATCATGATTTGGGTGATGTTTGCCGGAGTTGGTCTTTTGTGGATTATCGACGGCAAGATCAAAAAAGAAGTTGCCGGCCACGCTTTTTTGGCTAGCGTCGTCGCTTGGGTAACAGCAGCGATGTTTAAGAGTTTTTTTCCGGCTTTACGGCCATTTGTAACCAACGGTCACGAAACCTTGGTCATATGGGATCCGACCGGCAACTCCTTTCCCTCAATCCACGCCGCGGTAGCTTTTGCCCTAGCGGTTAGTATCTGGCTGCACAAACCTAAAATTGGCTCGGTTTATCTTTTAGGTGCGTTTTTAATAGGCGCTGCGAGGGTGGTTGCCAATGTTCATTTTTCAGCGGATATTGTGGTTGGTGCCATACTTGGAGTGACAGTTGCCCTGATTATCGAGAAGCTACATATTGACACCTAGCACTCGATTTGTTAGACTGCCAAGACAATGCGAGAAATACCAATTGTTGCCATCCGCGGTTCAGTTGTCTTTCCTCATACCGATTCAATCCTTTCCTTTGGCAGAAAAAAATCCGTCGCTGCCATCAACGCGGCTTTTGAAGGCGACAGAATTGTGGCCATTTTCACCCAGAAGGACGCTCGGATGACCGATCCGGCCGCTGATGGCTTATACACCGTGGGTGTTATTGCTACCATCTCCCAAAAAATGTCTACCGAATCGGAGATCCACGTGGTCGTCAAAGGCCAAGCAAGAGTGAAGCTCCAAAAAATTACCACTCAAAACCCGTTTCTGGTTGGTGACGTGATTGAGTTGCCCGAAGTAGAGTACAGCGGTGACGAAGTAATGGCAATCTCGAGAAGTCTTTCCGAGATGTTCAAAAAAGCCATTAACCTAGGCAAGGGTGTAGAGATAACCACAGTGATGAAGCTTATCTCCGGCTTTGTGGGGCCAAATGAATTGGTGGACAACGTTGCTTCGCTGCTTGACATCAAAACCGAGGCAAAACAGAGTTTGTTTGAAGAGCTCTCGGTCAAGGCAAGACTGAAGAAAGTCTCAGACTTAATGGCACAGGAGATTAACGTTCTTGATCTGGAGCGAACTTTAACTACCAAGACTCAGAAGCGCTTTGAAGAGCAGATGAGAAAAAATATGCTGCGGGAGAGGAAAAGAACAATTGAGAAAGAGTTGGGGGAAGACGACAGTGAGGATAATAAAAGCGAAGTTGAGGAACTCACGGACAAAATTAAAAAAGCCAGGATGCCCAAAGAAGTTGCGGCCAGAGCCAAAAAGGAACTTAAAAAATTGTCCCGGATGAGTCCGCACAACCCTGAAAGCGGCTACCTGAGAAACTATTTGGATTGGCTTATCGAAGTTCCTTGGCACAAATCGTCAAAAACAAAAGTCTCGATTGCCCGGGCGGTAAAGATCTTGGATCAGGATCATTTTGCTCTCGAGAAAGCAAAAGAGCGTATCATTGAGTTTTTGGCCGTGATGAAAGTTAAGGAACAAAACGGCAAGGCCAAAAAAAAGAAGAAACGAAACGGTGACGACGGCCACCCCACAATACTATGCTTTGTCGG
>MGGO01000001.1:5765-18920 GCA_001792465.1 Candidatus Woesebacteria bacterium RIFCSPHIGHO2_01_FULL_44_10 | reverse complement strand
TTTGGGCAGAAAATTTGTCAGAGTGTCCTTGGGTGGGATTCGGGACGAAGCTGAAATCAGAGGTCACAGAAGAACCTATATTGGAGCCTTGCCGGGCCGAATTATCCAGGGAATAAAAGACGCGGGGACGGTCAATCCGGTCTTTATGCTTGACGAAGTGGACAAGATTGGGACGGACTTTCGGGGTGATCCGTCAAGTGCCCTTTTGGAGGCTTTGGACCCGGAGCAAAACCGGGAGTTTTCCGATCACTATTTAGAAGTGCCTTATGACCTGTCTCAGGTTATGTTTATTTGCACGGCCAACATCACTGATACGATTCCAAGTCCACTGCTGGACCGGATGGAGGTCATTGGCTTCCCCGGCTATATTGAAACGGAAAAAGTCGCAATTGCCAGAAAGTATTTGTGGCCCAAGCAGCTTAGAGCCCACGGGCTCGAGGACAAAAAGATTGTGCTGGAGAAAGAAGCGCTTATTGAAATCATCAAAAGGTATACCCGGGAAGCGGGAGTCAGGAACTTAGAACGAAGTTTGGCCACGGTTTGCAGGAAGTTGGTGCGTCAAGTCGCGGAAGGTAAAAAAATCAAATCGCAAGTTTCCCTTTCATCTATTGGTAAATATTTGGGGCCCAGGAAATTCACCTCAACCATTGCCGAGAAAAAGGATGAGGTAGGAATGTCCACTGGCTTGGCTTATACACCGGCCGGCGGAGATATAATTTTTATCGAAACTGCCCTCATGCCGGGACAAGGAAAGTTGACTCTTACCGGTCAGCTGGGGGATGTCATGAAGGAGTCGGCCAAGGCCGCTTTCACCTGGACAAAGTCAAATTGGCGCTTGCTTGGACTGGCCGAAGATTTTGGCAGCAAGTTGGACGTTCACATCCACGTGCCGGAGGGAGCCATTCCAAAAGACGGGCCAAGCGCGGGGGTGTCGATAGCAACGTCTCTGGTATCGGCATTGACTAAAATTCCCGTTAAGAGGGAAGTTGGTATGACCGGGGAGTTGACGTTAAGAGGCAGAGTTCTTGAAATCGGTGGAGTCAAAGAAAAAACGATTGCAGCCCACACCGCGGGCTTAAAAAAGCTGGTGCTTCCGAAAGACAACAAGAAGAACTTGATCGACGTTCCCCAAAACATCAAAAAAGACATTAAATTTGTCCACGCTGATATGCTCGAGGACGTTTTGAAAGTTGCCATGAAGCACTGGCCACCTAAAAGGCAAGTTCGTATGAGCCGCCCTCTCCCCCGCGTCCCTGCCTACCTGACGGTAAATTAGGTTAATTTTTGGTATAATACCTCTGCGGCGCTATCGTCTAGTGGTCTAGGACACTGGGTTCTCATCCCAGAAACTCGGGTTCGACTCCCGATAGCGTCACTTGCTAAAATTTTCATTTATCATCCCTGCCTTGAACGAAGAGGCATATATCAAGCGCTGTATTGGTTCAATTTATGCCCAGAGTGAACCCGCGCATGAAATAATTGTTGTCGATAACGGCAGTACCGACAAAACAGTCCAGGTTGCCAGAAAGCTTGGTGCCAAGGTATACAAAGAGAGCAAGAAAGGCGCCAGTTTTGCCCGTAACAAAGGGGTAAAGAAGACATCGGGCAACATTCTTTGTTTCATTGACGCAGATCAGGTTTTAAACCCGAACTGGCTTAAAAATGCCAAGAAACAATTTTCCAAAAAGAAAGTTCAGGCGGTTATCGGTGTGGATGTATTCAGACACAAAGATCCGGTCAAAACGTTCTGGTACAACACTTATACGTTTTTTATTTACAGCACTTCAATCGTATCGGGAGCCCTTGCGAACAAACCTTTCCTGGCTTGTAGAAATATGGCTATTAGAAAAAAGACTTTTGAAGTATTAGGAGGCTGGGAGGACACGGTTGGTGAAGACTATTGGCTCAGCAAAAAGTTTTGGGAGCTGCCTCAGAAAAAAGCGTTAATTAACTTAGGGATGGTTTCTTTCATTTCCCCAAGGGGCTTTGAGGCCCAGGGGTACTTAAAAACATTGACTTATTGGGCCAAAGCAACCCTTAAAAGGCAGTCTCAGAACGGTTATAGCTGGCTAAGCGACAAGAGTTTGTGATATACTATGTTTGTCTTGACAAGCTGTTAGATTAGTGTATACAATCACACTGCTTATGTTTACTAGACCCTCACTTTTTTGCAAGGCTGCGTCTTACATCAAGACCAACTAGCTATTGGGGAAGATAATAATTTTTAGTTTTTCCCCTCGCAAAAAGGTAAGGGAATTTTTTTATAGCGTAAGCTGTTATTCCAGATGATACAAATTACCCAAAAAGGGCTTGACAGCCTAAAGAGCGAGCTTGACGAGTTGGTCAGTCTAAAAAGACCAAAACTTGTCGAGCGGCTTAGCCGTGCCCGAGAAGAAGGGGATCTGGCGGAAAACAGTGATTATAGTAGTGCAAAAGATGAGCTTGATTTCCTCGATGGCAGAATTGCTGAACTAACTGAAGTCGTCGATCACGCTGAAGTTGTCAAAGGCTCAAATGGTGACGGGACTGTTGCCGTCGGAACGGTAGTAACGGTTTCAACCAACAACACCACGACGGACTTTAATATTGTGGGTGATTGGGAGGCCGACCCCATAGCAAAAAAGATCAGCCACACTTCACCTTTGGGCCAGGCCTTAGTTGGGAAGAAAAAAGGTGACAGGGTTGAAGTTGCGGCCCCGGCGGGAAAACTAAATTACGAAATTTTGTCCGTCAAGCCTGCTTCCTAATTCTGGGAGGTAATTACTTGATACTTTAAACCTCCCAAAAAGGAGGTTTTTTGATGGGAGGTGATGATGATGTCGTTAGCAGAGGATGGAGTGAACAGAAAATTAGATTATATACGTCCAAAAACTAGCCAAGAGAGTTATTCAGAACTAGGGTATGTACCGCAGGCAGTAGTTTCTTTGCGAGTACTTGAGCCGAAAAGTTCAATAGCTGCATTGGACTTTACAAAAGCAGCATCAGGGAGCGATCAATTTACTGAGGACGAGTAGTCTGCTAAACTTGGGGCTGCAACATGTATTGGGCAGATAAATTGGTAGATGAAATTGTCGAATCGGGGAAATATCAACCATTTTGGGTTGATGATATGAAGACCCCGTCAGGCCGTGTGCATATTGGCTCGGTGCGGGCAGTGGTTACTCACGAACTCATTTATCGCGTTTTGCAAGCAAGGGGAGAAAAAGCCACTTTCTCATATGTCCTAGAAGACCACGATCCTATGGATTCACTACCAACTTATTTAGACGAGAAAAAGTATCGTAAGCATTTGGGCAAGCCTCTTTATAAAATCCCCTCTCCAGAGCCTGGTTTTGAATCATATGGCCAGCGGTGGGGCCAGGAGTATACCGAAATTTTTAACTCGCTTGGCGTACACCCAAAAATAATTTGGGGTAGCGAGCTTTATTTATCAGGCAAAATGAACGCACTGGTTCGCCTTTGTCTGGATAAGGCAGGTAAAATAAGAGCCATTTACAAATCCCTTTATGGCCAGGATAGACCGAGCAACTGGTACCCATTTCAAGTTGTTTGTAAAAATTGTGGCAAGCTTTCGACCACCTCAGTTACAGGTTGGGACGGCAGCAAAGTAACTTATACCTGCCAGGTTGATGCAGTTGATTGGACCAAAGGTTGTGGACACCAAGGCAAAGTGAGTCCCTTTGATGGCCATGGTAAGTTGCCTTGGAAAGTAGAGTGGCCGTGTAAGTGGAAAGTTATTGGTGTCACGATTGAAGGAGCGGGAAAGGACCACATGAGTGATGGTGGCAGTCACGACTTTGCCAAGCTGATGTGTAAAGACGTTTTGGATTACCCGGTTCCGTTTGCTTTTTCTCATGAATTTTTCTTAATCGGTGGGCACAAAATGAGTTCTTCGAAAGGGATTGGCTCGAGCGCGAAAGAAATTTCTGAGATAATTCCCCCTTACTTGATTCGCTTCTTAATCACGCGGGTCAAATATAACCGGGCTATTAACTTTGATCCAGGGGGGATGACGATTCCTGATCTTTTTGATGATTATGATGAAGCTGCAAAAGTCTATTGGCAAGATCCTAAGAGGAACCTAGCTCGAATTTTTGAACTATCTCGGGTTTCAGGCAAGCCCCCCAAGGAGCAATTTTTACCTCGGTTTAGAGATGTGGCCAGATTTATGCAACACCCTGAAATAGATCTGGATAAAAAGTTTGCCGAGGTCAAGGACAGCGCTCTTTCTAAAGGTGAAGAAGAAACCCTAAAAGAAAGAATCAAATACGCCAAGATTTGGCTGACAGGCTATGCGCCCAAGGAGGAAGTTTTTATTCCATCTGAGAATATTTCTCGAAAGGCCAAAGGCTTATCAGAAATCCAGAAACAGTACTTAGTTGTTGTGGCGGAGCTTTTAGGTCAAGATTGGAAAACACCCGAAGACTTGCAGATTGCACTTTACAACCTGGCCAAAAAAATGGGGCTGCCATCAAACAGGGCATTTGAGGCAATTTACTTAGCACTAATTGGGAAAACTCACGGCCCCCGTGCCGCCTGGTTTCTCCTTGAACACACCGAGGTAGCAAGGAAAAGATTTGGAGAGATAAGCAAAAAATGACGCGAGAAGAAGGATTGAAATTAGTAAATGATTGGACCGTAAATAAAAATCTGGTCAAGCATATGTTGGCGGTGGAGGCTCAAATGCGGGCGCTGGCCCGGCATTTTGATGAGAATGAAGATGAGTGGGGACTGGCGGGACTCATTCATGATGCTGATTACGAAAAGTGGCCCGAGGAGCATCCCCGCAAAACCCTGGCCTGGTTAAAAGAAAATAATGCCCCTGATTGGTTAATAAATGCCATTGCCCGGCACGCCTGGAAATTTAATGGCATGACCGAGGCGCCGGAAACCAAGCTGGAATGGGCCCTTTATACTTGTGATGAGTTATCAGGTTTTATCATTGCCTGCGCTTTGGTGAGGCCGGACCGTAAACTTTCTTCGGTCACAGTTGATTCGGTTCTCAAAAAGTGGCCAGCCAAAGCTTTTGCCAAAGGCGTTCACCGTGAACAGATTGAGCTTTGCCAAGAAAAGCTGGGGATAAAATTGGAGGACTACATTAAAATCTGCCTCGCCGCACTCCAGGAGATTTCAGAAGTGTTGGGATTATAATCTTGACAAAAATTGCCAATTTTTGTTAAAATAGTTTCATGCAAACAGTTAATATTTCTTTACCTACAAAACTGGCTGGTAAATTAGACCAGGTGGTCGATAAGGAAGGCTACGCTTCTCGTTCTGAGTTCGTGCGATCACTTTTGAGATTTTATCTTTTGACTCAACGCAGTGAGGTGATTTTTAAACCGTTTAAAAAAGTTTCCCTAAGTAAGATAAAACGGGAAATGAAAGCAACAGGACAGTATAACGAAAAGTTCATTGAGAGCGTAATTGGTGGACTTTCAAAGTCTTCTGTTTATGCCCCCAATTAAAGCTTTACGTGTAGATTTGATCGCTTATGCAAAGAAGAGAAGTCTTCTTAAAAAGTTAAGAAAGCAGATAGGAATTTTTGAACAAAATCCAAAGCACCCCTCATTAAATACAGAAGCTTTGGAACCAAGAAAGCTGAAGATATATTCTTTTAGGATTGATAAGAGATATCGAGCCATTTTCATTTATATTGATGGTGAGGTTGAAATAATTGATATCAATCTTCATTATCAATAATTTCTTTTTTCTGCTAAAATAGGAGCGATGTTAGATATAAATTTCGTTCGTGAAAATTCGGAGAAAGTTAAGAAGGGAACATCTGACAAGCAGCTGGACCCTAAAATTGTTGATGAGGTTTTGGCGCTGGATGAAAAACGACGTGAATTACTTGTTAAAGTCGAAAATTTACGTGCTGAGCGCAATAAATACGCCAAGTCAAAAGATATTGCTCAGGGTAAAAAGACAAAAAGCAAACTTCAAAAACTTGAACCCCAATTAAAAAAGGCTGAAGAAAAATTTCAAGAAGCTTTGTGGCAAATTCCCAACCTGCCGGCTTCTGATGTGAAAGAGGGTAAGGATGAAAGCGAAAACGAAGTAGTCAGAACGCATGGGGAGCCGACTAAATTTGATTTCAAACCAAAGGCCCATTGGGAACTGGGGCAAGACTTGGGGATTATCGACGTTGAACGGGCGGCAAAAGTATCTGGGACACGATTTTTCTACCTTAAGGGTGACGGAGTTTTACTCGAACTTGCTCTGGAACAGTTGGCCCTAGAGACGCTTTTTAAAGAAGGGTTTGTTCCGGTTATTCCACCGGTCCTGATTAAAAAGGAGTCAATGGCCGGGATGGGTTACCTTGAGCATGGTGGTGAAGAAGACATGTTTGTTTTGGACAAAGACAATTTGGTATTAGTCGGTACCAGTGAACAATCGATTGGCCCAATGCACATGGGGGAAATTTTGTCCGGGAAAGATTTGCCACTTCGATACATGGGTATTTCGACTTGTTTTAGACGGGAAGCTGGCAGCTACGGTAAGGATACTAAGGGCTCTTTCAGAGTTCATCAATTTAACAAAATTGAGATGTTTTCGTTTGTTAGATTGGAAGATGGTGATAAAGAACATGAATTCATGTTAGATATTGAAGAAAAACTGCTGCAGGCTTTGGAAATACCATACCAAGTCATCAAAATGTGTTCGGGTGATCTGGGCCTGCCGGCAGCTCGCAAATATGACCTTAACGGTTGGTTTCCGTCAGAGGGGAAATATCGCGAGCTAACTTCAACTTCGACAACAACTGATTTTCAAGCCAGGAGACTAAACATCAAATATCAAGAAAAAGGCCGGGCAGACTTTGTCCATATGCTAAACGGCACGGCTTTTTCCCAAAGGCCAATCCTGGCCATTCTTGAAAACTATCAACAAAAAGACGGCTCGGTCAAAGTTCCCAAAGTTTTGCAGAAATGGATGGGGAAAGAAAAAATTACTTACTCCGCTTCTTAGCTTTTTTCTTGCCCCTATCTTTTTCACCAAGATACAGAACCAGAAAACCCAAGGCGACTGAACCAAATGCGGCTATAGCTAAATAGGGATTCATATTTTATTTTTAATAACGAGATAAAAGCTGGTTGCAAAAAAGGCCATGATGATAATCGCGATATAAAATGCATCCAAAATTGTGAGTTCACTCATGATTTTATTCTCCTCATTATTCTAAGTGAAATTGTAAGAAGAAGCAACGAGATACTAAGACCACCGAGAACCGAGGCTGATATTTCTTTCCAAGAGCCAAAATTGGAAAAAAGTGGAGTTATGGCTCCAATAGTTAAAAATGCAGCCGCAACGGTATTCAAAAAATCTGACAAAGCCCTTTTCTGCCCAACACTAAGTTTGCTCACTGTTTTCATTATAGTATTTTTTGCCCTGGAGTTTTTTGGGGAGAAGGTCCTGATGAGTATACATTTCGTAATCCTTGCCGTAATCCAGGTTTTTCATTAATTTAGTCACCGGGTTTCTGATTTTTAAAGGTACGGGAAGATTGCCGTGGGTTTTAACGTCGTCAAGAGCGGCAAAGTAGGCGTTATAACTTGACCGATCCTTTTTAGCCCTGGCCAGGTAGGTCACGCCGTGAGCCAGGTTAATGGTGCATTCCGGGTAACCGATAACTTCGCACGCTTTGAAAACTTCGTTGGCGACGACCAAAGCTGTAGGTTGGGCCATGCCAATATCCTCGCTGGCGAAAACAACCATCCGCCGGGCAATGTAGAGGGGATCTTGACCGGCTTCAATCATCCGGGCCAGCCAGTAAAGGGCCGCGTCAATGTTGCTGGCGCGCATGGATTTAATAAAGGCCGAGATAACGTTGTAAAATTCTTCTCCCTGGCGATCAAAGGTCAACTGCCGCCTTTGCAGAGCCTGGCGCATTTCTTTGAGGGAAATTTGTTTAGCCGTTGAAAGATTAGCCGCAATTTCCAAAACATTCAGAAGCACTCGGGCATCACCATTGGCAGCTTCGACCAGGAAGTGTTTGGACTGACTGTCCAGGGTTTTGGTAACGGCCTTTTCAGCCTTAGCAATAATTTTAGTCAAATCTTTTTGACTAAGTTGGCCCAGAACCAGAACCCGGCAGCGGGAAAGAAGGGGGCCAATAACCTCAAAACTGGGGTTTTCAGTGGTGGCGCCGATAAAAACAATCTCTCCCCGCTCGACGTGGGGCAGCAGTTTGTCTTGCTGAGCTTTATTAAAACGGTGGATTTCGTCAACGAAGATGACTGGAGATTTTTTTTGAGAACTGGGAACTGTAAACAAGGTATCCTGAGAATTTTTGCGGTTGTTTTGTAAGATGTTTTGGATATCTTTCATGGAAGTGTTGACGGCGGAGAATTCGTGATACCTGCGTTTCAAGTCACGGGCAATAATCCGGGCCAGTGTGGTTTTGCCCGACCCCGGTGGGCCCCAGAAAACTAAGGAAGGAAAAAAGTTTGTTTTCCTGGCGCTTCGCAGTAACTTTTTGATGATGCCGCCGCGGCCAACCAGGTGTTCTTGGCCGACAAATTCAGTGAGGGATTTAGGTCGCAGTTCTTCCGCCAACGGCGCTTTTGCCATTAAACTCATTTTAGCGCCAAATAAAACCCAAAGCAAGCGAAAAATGCTACAATTTGGGTGATGGTAAAAGAGAAAATTTATTCTGCAAAGAAGTCTGCCTTGAATGTTCTTAACAATTTAGGCAAGATGCTTTTGTTGGCGTGGCGAGCTGACAAAGGTCTAGTGACCGGTTTTTACCTAACTTCGGGCATCGGAGCGTTTTTCCCAATTTTTACAAGTTTTGTTTACAAACTTTTGGTTGATAGTGTGATTGAGCATCAGGGAATATCTCCCACAATCCCATTTGTGGTTATTGCAATTTTGGGTGCTAGATTTGTGGCAGATGCCATACAAGGCTTTGTAATGTGGGGTTTGAGGAATACTTACTTTGATTTTCTTTTCAGATACAAAATCCAAAACGCCTTAAACTACGAGTTTTTCAGTAAAACTGCTGATATTGATATCGCCCACTTGGAAAACCCAAAAACACAGGATTTGATAGCCAAAGCTAAGGATACTTTCACTTGGCGGCCGCCGGATTTCTTAAGACAACTCTCATATTTCTTTACGAATCTGGTTTCGTTTATTGCCGTCTTTTTCATATTAGTTTCTTACAATTGGTGGATGCCTGTAGTAATCACTTTGATGGCTTTGCCAAGACTGTTTTTGAGGACAAAATTTGGGAATATACAATGGTCGATCTATGGCTCGGGGGCTCCTGAAGTAAGAAAGATTTGGTACTTGACGTGGCTTTTGTCGAACAAAGTAGCGGTCACTGAGGGGAGAATCTTCCAGTCTAGCAAGGTTTTGCTCGCAAGATTTAAAAAGATTCAGGATTACCTATATAAGATAAACAAGAAACCTGTGGTTGACTTTATGAAAGTGGCTTTTTATCCGGATGTTCTTGAAATAGCAGTTATATTTGTTTTTGCTTATTTGCGATTGCCTCAAGTGTTGGCTGGCGAAATGTCGGTAGGAGACTTTACCTTTTTTGTTAGTCTGTTGGATAGAATTCGATATAACGCTGGTGACTTGATACTTAATTTTGGTGAAATGTATGAAAATAATCTATATGTCAACCATTTTTTTGAGGTAATGAATTTACCAAAGCTGATCAAAAAGCCGACCAAACCCAAATCCATTGGGGAAACAAAGACTCCCCCCAAGATCGAGTTTAAAAATGTCAGTTTCACCTATCCTGGTGGCGACAAACCGGCTCTGGAAGATGTGAGCTTTGTAATTAATCCTGCTGAAAATGTGGCACTGGTAGGAAGAAATGGGGCGGGTAAGACAACGATTGTTAAGCTTCTGTGTCGTTTTTATGATGTCGCTTCGGGAAAGATTTTAATCAACGGAATTAATATTAAAGAAGTTGACTTATCTCAATGGTATTCCTACATTGGCACTCTGTTCCAGGAGTTTATCCAGTACGACTTCACTGCTAAAGAAAATATCTTACTCGGTAACCCGGAAATTAAAAATACGAAAAAGATGAAACTGGCGGCTAAGCAAAGCGGCGCGGCGGAGTTTATTGAGAAATTACCTAAAAGATACAACCAACTTTTGGGCAGACAATTTGAAGGTGGAGTTGAGCTTTCTAAGGGCCAGTGGCAAAAACTGGCCATTGCTCGGGCTTTTTACGAATCGGCTCCTATTTTGATATTAGACGAACCAACCAGCGCCATTGACGCCGAAGCCGAATATGAAATTTTCAGAAACTTAGATAAACAATACAAAAGCAAATCGCTTTTGCTTATCTCACACCGGTTCTCAACTGTGAGAAATGCTGACAAAATTATTGTTTTGGACGAAGGCAAGATTATTGATGAAGGAACCCACGAAAAGTTGGTTGGCAAAAAGGGACTCTATGCCGAAATGTTTATGAAGCAGGCGGTGGGGTATCAATGAAAGTTCTGGAAGAGGTAGAGTCTTCAATAAACGGAAAACTTACAGTAGTTAAAGACTTGGCTTGGGGAGTTCATGTTATTGCAAATGGTTTAACGCAGAGTGGGGGAATTGCCAAGCAAATATGGGTTAAACCGTTTAGGAAAGTTGCGCGTGATGGGTTACGGGTCGAAAATTGCCTGATTTTAGGTTTGGGGGCGGGAGGGATTGTGCCACTGATTAAAAAACGCTGGCCGGGGGCAAAAATTACAGGTGTAGAAATTGATTCGGTGATGGTCGAGCTGGGAAGGAAATATTTTGATCTTTCTGATGTTGAGATAGAAATAGAAGACGCCTATAAATTTGTGAGACGCACCACCCGTAACCCGCAACAATACAACCTGATTTTAATTGATACTTATCTGGGTGACAAGTATCCTAAACACCTAGAATCAAAAAACTATCTCCACAGTGTAAGGTCCGTCCTCGCACGTCGTGGTATCGTAGTTTTCAATAGGTTATATTATGACGACAAACGATCACAAGCCATGAAGTTTTTGAAAAAACTGGAAAAAATTTTCCCGAAAGTCGAAGCTGTCTACCCTGTTGCCAACGTGATGTTTATTTGCTCTAGCTTATGATAACGCGGCCAGCCGTAAATGAGCCTCTATCCTTTTGACCCTTTTGGTAACTTTCAGTTCCTCTTTGTCGAGAAAGTTTACCGCCGTTTTTAAATCTTTTTGAATTTTCGTGGTTTTAATTTCTAAGTTTTTTAAACGATCTTTTACTCCGCGGATTTCGGTTGTGATTCTAATTTGAGCCATTTTAATATCTCCTTGTAGCTCGTCTCTAATATTTTGTCCCTCGGCTTCAACCTCTGCTCGAACGATCTTTTTAATTTGTGAGAGGTCAGTTTTAGTTAGCATAATAAGTTAAGAATAGTGTTTGTCGATTCTTTCGTCAAGAAGACTTATTAGGTCTCGGCTTTTTATTTGACTTCAAGTGTAGCAGAGGGAGATAATGACCGCTTGTTTTGCTAGAATAAATAGAAATGATCGGAAAGCTGTTTTCAAAAATTTTAGATGTCAATGCTCGGGAGCTGGAGAGGCTCCAAAAACGGGTTGATGAGATAAATTCTTTTGACAAAAAGGTAAGCAAGCTTAAGAAGGCTGATTTTGCGGTAAAAACTGAAGAATTTAAAAAACGCCTGAGCAAAGGTGAAAAGATAGAGAATTTTTTAGCGGAAGCCTTTGCTCTTGCTCGTGAGGCCAGCTACCGTGCTATCGGCCTTAAACATTATGATGTCCAGATGATGGCGGCCGTGGCCCTTTTTGAGGGTAAAGTTGTCGAGCAAAAAACGGGTGAGGGAAAGACTCTCTCTGCCGTCCCCGCCCTTTACCTGCGTGCCTTGAAGGGTCGTGGGGCACACTTGGTCACGGTTAATGATTATCTGGCCCGGCGTGACGCGGGTTGGAACGCCCCGGCCTTTGAACTTCTAGGTATGACTGTGGGGACAATCGTTCAGGAGCAGAAAAGTTTTATATATGACAGAAAGTACAACGACACGAGCCACGGTGATGAGCGTTTAGCGCATCTGAAGCCTGTCGATCGAAAGGTGGCCTACGCAGCCGATATTACCTACGGCACCAATAACGAATTTGGTTTTGATTACCTGAGAGACAATATGGTCCAATCATTGGAACAAATGGCCCAAAGGGGGCACTACTTTGCCATCGTCGACGAGGTTGATTCGGTTTTAATCGATGAGGCCAGAACCCCTCTGATTATCTCCGCTCCGGACACCGAACCTACCGATAAGTATTACAAGTTTGCAGGGATGATAGATAACCTAAATTCCGACACCGATTTCAAAATTGACGAGAAGGCCAAGTCGGCAAGCTTAACCGAGCACGGGATTACCAGGGTTGAAAAAATTCTGGGAGTTGATAATTTATACGAAAAAGATTTTGAGGCAATTCACCACATTGAAAACGCACTCAGGGCCCGAACCCTTTACCTCCAGGACCGTGACTATGTAGTCAAGGACGGAAGCGTAATTATTGTGGATGAGTTTACGGGCCGCTTGATGTTTGGCAGACGCTGGAGTGACGGCCTGCACCAAGCCGTTGAAGCCAAAGAGGGCGTGGTTATTCAACAGGAGTCCAAAACCTTAGCGACTATTTCTTTTCAAAATTACTTTAGGATGTATGAGCACCTTTCGGGCATGACGGGAACGGCTGCCACCGAAGCAGAGGAATTTGGAAAAATTTACAAATTGGATGTGGTCGTGATTCCGACTCACCAACCGATGATTCGCAAAGACAACTCGGACGTAATCTACAAATCCATCCGAGCCAAATATGGGGCAATTGCCAAGGAAATCGAAGAGCGACATAAAGCTGGGCAACCGGTTTTAGTTGGTACAACCTCAATTGAAAAAAACGAAGTGGTCAGTGAACTTCTGAAAAGAAAGAAAGTTCCTCACAATGTCCTCAATGCCAAAAACCATGAGAGGGAAGCGATGATCATTTCAGACGCCGGTCGTCCCGGTGCCGTCACCGTGGCCACCAATATGGCCGGGCGTGGGGTGGACATTGTTTTGGGGGGTAGCAATCCTACTAAGTCTGACCGGGACAAAGTCGTTCAAGCGGGTGGCCTGCACGTCATTGGCACTGAGCGCCATGAGTCTCGCCGCATTGATAACCAGCTCAGGGGCCGCTCGGG
>MGGO01000001.1:0-5744 GCA_001792465.1 Candidatus Woesebacteria bacterium RIFCSPHIGHO2_01_FULL_44_10 | reverse complement strand
TCTTTCCCTGGAGGACGATCTGATGCGTATTTTTGGCGGTGAACAGATAGGCAACCTCATGAATACTCTCAAAATTCCCGAGGACCAACCGATTGAAAATAGATTAATAAGCAAGGCCATTGAGCAAGCCCAGAGTAAGGTTGAAGGCTTTCATTTTGACATGCGCAAAAGCCTAGTTGAATTTGACGACGTTGCCAACCAACAAAGGGAAATTGTTTATGGTTTGAGGCGTCGGGTATTGGCGGCAGATGACTTGAAAAAAGAGATTCTCGAGAAAGTGAAAGCGCAGGTTGGTGATTTGGATTCGCTTTGGGAAGTAGTTCCTTTTGATGATGAATCAAGAAAGAGGTTTGGAAAACAGAAAGCAAATGTTAACTTGGCTCAAGTGGTTGAGGAGGTTTATGCTTCTCGGGAAAAACAGGTGGGGGAGAATGTTATGCGGCAGATTGAAAAGTTTGCCTACTTGGGAGCAATTGATCACCTTTGGATTGATCACATTGATCGGATTGATGACCTCAGGGAGGGAGTAAGACTCCGGGCTTATGGCCAGAGAGACCCGGTGGTGGAATTCAAAAACGAAGCCTACAGCATGTTTGAGGGACTGATTGATAGAATTGACGAAGAGCTTTCACACAGGATTTTCAGAGTTGGAGTTCAAGCCGCCCGCCGACCTGAAATTTCCCTTGATGCGGCCCAGACAAATATCGACCAGTCTGATACTACCGGCCTTGCTGAACCCCACTTCGCTAAAGCTCCGCAGGGCAAGAAGCTCGGCCGCAATGATCCCTGCTGGTGCGGGAGCGGAAAAAAATTCAAGAAGTGTCACTATCCGCAACAATCTGCGTAACACACACTTGTTTACCGTATACTAGGCTTTACAAATTTGCGCAAATCTGTAACAATAAATTTACACTATGAAAAAGAGGCTCTTATATTACGAATTAGTAAAGCACCTTAATCACAAAAACGCACTACTTATTACCGGAATGAGGCAGGTTGGGAAAACTACCCTTATGCGTCAAGTATACGAGGAAATTAAAGAACCTAAATTGTGGTTTGATTTTGACAATCCGCTCGACCAAAAGATCTTTGAAGATGAAGATTATAAAGTGATTTATAAAAGACTTACCGACATGGGGAAAAAGGCAGGTAAGTTGTCAGTATTTATTGATGAAATCCAAAATTTCCCTGAAATCACCAAAGTCATTAAATATCTTATTGACCATCATGGTATTAAATTCTATTTAACCGGGTCTTCCAGTTTTTATCTTAAGAATCTATTTCCAGAATCGTTATCTGGTCGTAAATTTTTGTACGAACTTCCCCCTTTAAGCTTTCAGGAATATCTTTATTTTAAAGATGCAGTCTCACTAAAAGAGGTTCAGAATTTTATTTTACAGGATGCATACAAGAAAAACAGTATTTTTACTCATAAGGCTCGTATTGCAGAATATGAAGATTTTTTGACCTATGGTGGCTTTCCGGAGGTAGTAACGACAGAAGATAAGGATACGAAAATAATGGTTCTAAAAAATATCTTTGCTTCGTTTTTTGAGAAAGATATTAAGATTTTGTCTGATTACTCAGACATTCGGGAACTTCGGGATATGATTTTACTTCTAGTGCCTCGAGTTGGATCAATGCTTGATGTAACTCGTCTATCAAGGGAACTTTCTATTGATAGAGTTAAGATATACCGATTCCTTGAATTCTTACAAGGAGCCTTTTTTATTAGACTATTGCCAAAGCTTAGCAAAAGTATAGATAGATCGGTTGCTGGAGGTAAAAAGGTCTACTTTACTGATACAGGACTATTAAATATTATCGGTAAGATTTCTGAAGCTCAACTGTTTGAAAATTCTATTATCAATCAACTTGTGAGATATGGAAAAGTTAGTTTCTATAACAAACGGAATACTGCCGAGATTGATGCAATCTTAGACAAACATACTGCTTTTGAAGTAAAACTAACTGGCACCCAGCAAGATCTGTCCAAACTCTCAGCATTGTCTTCAGAGCTTAGTGTATCTCAAGCTTTTGTAGTCTCTAAAAAATTCCAGGAGAAAAATGGGTTTTTATCACCAGTAGTGCTTTAGATTAATAACCTATGCGATGCCCTGTTTGGATAGCATTTCAAAAATTGTCACTATCCCCAGTATGGGTAGTATTACAGTAAATAGTTTTAAGTTATAATTAAGTATGAATGACTCTTATAAAGATATTTTTGGTAGTAAACAAAAAATAATGTTTGTTTTTGCACATCCAGATGACGCTGAGATCTATTGCGGCGGAATAATTGCTCGGCTGGTGGCAGACGGTAAAAAAATCAGATTGGTAAAAATGACGACTGGGAATAAAGGTTCTAGACAAGAGGCTATTACTGAAGAAGAACTAGCCAAGACCCGAGAATCAGAAGATAGGGAGGCTCTTAAAATACTTGGTTTGAGCGATGCCGACAGTATCAACCTAAACTTGGGTGACGGCGAGATTGAAAACACTCTCGATACGATTGAAAAAATCGTAGAAACGATTAGGAGTTTTAAGCCGGAGTTGATAGTGACTCATAACCCAGAACAGGTATTAATCAGAGATCTCGAGGGCAACTATTATGTCAATCACCATGATCACCGAAACACCGCCGTCAGCACGATTGATGCAGCCTACCCTTACAGCCGTGATAATCTGTTTTTCCCCAACCAATTGCAGAAAGGACTGTCAACCCACTCCGTGGCCGAATTTTTATTCGTTGATTCATGGGGTCACCAGGATATTGTATATGTAGACGTGACTGAATTTGCCGAAAAAAGAACCAAGGCTATTGCATGTCATAAATCACAATATTCTAGGGAGCATGCACAAGGCTCTACGGACTATTTTGCACCCCCAATAAAGGGAAAGCGGTTTGAATGTTTTAGATATGTAAAGGCGGATTAAAATAAGAAACGTACTACCTTCATGCAAATTAGAAACTTCAAGAAGAAAGACGAAATTCAAGTAAAGAAATTAGTTACAGTTGTTCTGGCGGAGTTCGGATGGAAACCTTCTCCCAAATATGATCCTGATTTTTATGATTTATTTGATTTCTACAGTGTGGGAAAAAGTAAATTTTTTGTTATGGAAGATCGCAATAGAATAATTGGTTCTGTGGGGATTGAAGACAATGGTGAGGGTCAAGCCGAGCTGAGAAAGTTCTTCCTATACAAGGAATATCGAGGAATGGGATTGGGAGAAAAATTAGTAGATCACGCCCTTTCCTACAGTAGGCGAAATTATTTTAAATCCATTCATATTCTGACGGATAGCAGTTTAACACCTGCAATCTCCCTTTACCGGAAAAAGGGATTTGAGGTTACTAAAAAATATTCAAATGGTGACACAGAATTAAAGTTAATTTTATAGATAACGGTGCCATTATCCTCAGCAGCCTTCGTAATACACACTTGATTTCGTATTTAATTTGGATTAGTGTAAATTATGATTTCAACTCGAATTGCAATTTTTAAGGGAAGAAACGTAAGGAGAGTTGTTTATAAGGATAAGTGGTGGTTTTCTGTAATTGATGTTGTATCAGTTCTTACAGATAGTAACATTCCCAAGCGGTACTGGAGCGACCTTAAAATCAAATTAAAAAAAGAGGGTTTCTCCGAAGTGTACGAAAAAATCGTACGGTTGAAATTAGAAGCACCAGACAGGAAATTAAGATTGACAGATTGTGCCAGCACAGAAACTGTGTTTCGAATTGTGCAGACTGTACCCTCCCCCAAAGCAGAACCTTTTAAACGGTGGTTAGCCAAGGTTGGCTATGAAAGAGTTAAAGAAATTGAGGATCCGGAACTGGCGACAAAGCGAACAAGGCTCCTTTATAAACTGAAAGGATACCCTGAAAGTTGGATTGAGAAAAGAATGCGCGGAATTGCTATCCGCGAAGAGTTAACCGACGAATGGCAAAAAAGAGGGGCGAGAATTAAAAAAGATTATGAGATATTGACGGCCGAGATTTCCAAAGCTACTTTTGGGATAACTCCAAAACAATACCGGAAAATTAAAGGTTTAAAAAGACAAAATCTGAGAGATCATATGGATGACTTCGAACTTCTTTTTACAATGCTTGGGGAAAGATCAACAACTGAGATACATAAAGTTAGGAATACGAAAGGAGTGAAAAAATTACGGAAAGATGCTAAAGAGGGTGGTGGAGTAGCCGGACGGGCAAGAAAAGATTTAGAAAAAAGATTAAAAAGGTCTATTGTTACAAAATCAAATTTTATTTCTGGAAGTTCATGAAATATAAATTCAAGCCCTATTCCAAAAACATAATTTTTTTGGATACTGAATTCTCGAGTCTTGACCCGTATGTGGGAGAGATCCTTTCTGTTGGCTTGGTGAAACTGACGGGCGAAGAACTATATTTGGAGCTGGAGCATAGCGGGCCGGTGGACCCGTGGGTTAAGAAAAATATCTTACCAACTTTAAAAATGCCAAAAGTGAGTCGCCAGGAGGCAGCTAAACAAATCAAAAAATTTGTGGGGGGCGAGAAGCCATATATGGTTTCGATGATTAACCAGTATGATTTCATCTACATTTGTAAGTTATTTGGTAGGGAAGATAAAAGCGTTTTCCACTGGTTACCGATTGATTTTGCCTCAGTTTTATGGGCGCTGGGAATTAATCCGGAATCATATTATCCTGAAGACAAAGAAAATTTCTTCAAGATGATTAACATTGACGCTTCAAAATACAAAATGCACAATGCGCTTGACGATGCAAAACTTCTAAGAGAAGTTTATTTAAAGATGGCCGGGGAAAAATAATATGACTTCTTCTTTTGCCATTGCAAAGAGCCAGATTGACGCTGTGGTTGGCGACCTCGAGGAGGCATTTAATCAAGACAAAAAACTTCTTAGTGAGGCGATAAAAAAACTTAAAAAACCCCAGCATTTCTGGGAGAAAAAATTATCTATTGTCATGGATAACGGCAAAAGGAAAAACTTTGTGGGATACCGCTGCCAACACAACAACGCCAGGGGCCCATTCAAAGGAGGTGTCCGTTTTCACCCTGATGTGACAAGAGATGAAGTCAAAGCTCTCTCAGTTTGGATGAGCCTAAAGTGCGCCGTTGTCGACCTGCCGTATGGAGGTGCAAAGGGTGGAGTTGTCGTTGACCCCAAAGCGCTCTCCCAAAGTGAGCTTATGAGGTTGTCCTGGGAATATGGGAAGTTTATGATCCGATTTGCCTCCCCCTGGAAAGACATCCCCGCGCCGGATGTCAATACTGATTCACAGGTCATGGCCTGGTTTTTGGAAAGTTACGAAAAAAAATTGGGGGCAAGCTCTCCGGCGGTCGTGACCGGCAAATCGCTTGAACTAGGCGGCTCGCTGGGTAGGGACTCGGCAACAGCTATGGGTGGTCTTTTTGTCTTGAACGATTATGTAGGCAAAAAGAAATTAAAAAAGAGTTTTTTGAAAATTGCCATCCAGGGCTTTGGCAATGCAGGTGGTTGGTTTGCAAAGTTAGCAAGCAGCCAGGGGTATCGGGTGGTGGCTGTTTCTGATTCGACCGGGGGTGTCTATCGGCCATCCGGTTTGAACGTGGATCGACAACTTGCCGCCAAAGCCAAAAATGACTCGCTTGCTTCAACTATCAGTAATGAGGATCTCCTGGCCTTGGATGTTGATATCCTGGTACCGGCGGCCTTGGAAAACGCAATTCACAAAGGCAATGCAAGCAAAGTGAAAGCAAAAAT